>WFSU01000120.1 GCA_015485845.1 Nitratifractor sp.
CCGGTGAAGAGGCGATTGCCGAAGCAGAGCGCTGCATGCGGTGTTATTATATTTCGATGGTGGCGGTGTGATATGAGCATACGAGAACCCAACAAAACCATTACCGTAACGATCGATGGTCAGGAGTGCCGGGGCGAATGGGGTCAGACGATCCTCCAGGTCGCACGCGCCAACGACATTTACATCCCCACCATGTGTTACCTCTCCAAAGTCGAGCCCATCGCCTCCTGCCGGATGTGCGTGGTGGAAGTCGAAAACGTCGAAGGGATGATCCTCTCCTGTCAGGAGAAAGCCGTCGACGGTGCCGTGATCACCACCAACTCTGACGATCTCTACCGCGAGCGGCAGAACATTACCAAACTTTATGATGTCAACCACCCCCTCGAGTGCGGTGTGTGTGACAAAAGCGGGGAGTGCGATCTGCAAGGCAAGACGATAGAATTTGGTGTGGATCATCAGACGTTCACCGCCCGGGATCAGCACCGTCCGGTACAGGACTGGGGCTTCATTTCCTATGATCCGTCGCTGTGCATCCTTTGCGAAAAGTGCGTCCATGTCTGCAACGAAGTGGTCGGGGACGAAGCCCTCCAGATCAGTGTCGGCGGATACAAGTCCACCATCATCAATACCAAACTCGACCAGCAGTGTGCCGAATGCGGCGAGTGCATGGCAGTCTGTCCGGTGGGTGCGTTGGTGAGTACCGACTTCAAATACACGGCCAACGCCTGGGAGATGACCCGAATCCCGGCCAGCTGTGCCCACTGCTCCAGCGGATGTCAGCTCTATTATGAAGTCAAGCATGAGAGCATTGATAATGCGCAGGAGAAGATTTACCGTGTGACCAATGAATCGGAATTCAGCTCATTGTGTGGTGCCGGGCGGTTTGCCTTTGACTATGCCAATCAAGCGGCGACACAGGATGCGGCGGCCTTCGATCGTGCCGTTGCGGCTCTCAAGCAAGCTGATACCATCCGATTCTCAGCGACGATCACCAATGAAGAAGCACTGCTGCTGGAGCAACTCCGTGCTGCCCACGATGTCAAACTGGTGTGCGACGATGCCTATGGGTATCAGCGTTTCCTGAGCGCCTATCGGGAGGTGAGCGGCACCACCCTCTACAGCGCTTCGCTGGATGAGGTAGCCCATTCCCGTGCGATTATTGTCCTCGGTACCCGTATCTACGACGACAACCCCATGGTCAAGTATCACATGGCCATGGCGAGCAAACGTCATCAGGCACGCATCGCCTATTTCCATCCGATGGAAGATGCCCGTATGCAGAACCTTGTTACCCAATTCGTCAAATACGAAGTGGGGAGTGAAGAGGGTGTGGCGGCTTTGCTGGCAGCCACTCTGCTGAGAGGAAAAGCGCTTCCCGAAGCGTTGCAATCGGTCATCGACGAACTGGACATCGGCAACCTGAGTGCCGAGAGCAATGTCGGCGAAGAAGAGCTCGATGCACTGGCGCTGTCACTGTGGAAGAAACAAGGGTTTACCCTCATCGTCGGTGCCGACCTCTACGACCACCCCGAAGCCGAAAGCATCGCCCGCTGGATCGCCGCGATTGAGAAATATGGAGACTTCAAGGTTCTGATTGTCCCCCCGGCAACCAATGCACGGGGTGTGGCCGAGATCTGTACCCTCAGTGATGCTCCCGAGGGGTACACGGTAGGGTACAATGCTCCGGGTGACTTTATCCTGTCTGCTCTGGGAGATGGAGACCTCGATATGCCGGCACTCAATCAACAGGAGGGAACCTTTACGACGGTGGATCAGAGGGTGGTTCCAACCCATCCGGCGCTGCCGTACGGAGGATACACGCTCAACGCCCTGGTCAACACATTTGGGATCGGCAGCCGCCACACGATCGATCAGACCCCCCACCTTCCAGAGGACAAAGGGTTTAGGCCGGTGGCGTTTGATGATTTACCCGACTACTTCGATGCAGTGGGTCATGAGCACCGAGGATATTGTCTTGAGGCGCAGTCGTGCCCGGTAAACGAAGCGTATACTGAGCCGGAGGATCTTCCCACATACGATGGGGTGCTGGTCTATCGCTGCAACGAAGGCAATGCTTTTTCTCCGTTTACGGCACGAAGGGCTCGAGAGTCGGAGAAAGCCGTGCTCAAAGGCTCAGCCCAGTTTGCGGCTGCTGCCAAGCTCCAGGAGGGTCAGATCATCCGTTTTGAGCAGGATGGTGTGTCGTATGAACGTGTGTTTCATATCGATACGACGCTCAAAGGCACGGTGGCGATTCATCCCACCTGGGACAGGGGATTAAGTGCTTTTGCGCTATCCTCTTATCGATTTGCCCACCTGAAATATGAAACGACAGGGAATGATGATGAGTAACAAGACCACGATCACAATCGACGGCATAGAGTGTCAAGCCCGGGAGGGAGAAACCATCCTCAATGTGGCACGCGCCAACGGAATTTTTATCCCGGCGATCTGCTACCTGACCCGCTGTTCACCCACGCTGGCGTGTCGGATTTGTCTTGTCGAAGCCGATGAGAAGCGGGTCTACTCGTGCAACGCCAAAGTCAAAGAGGGGATGAATGTTGTCACCCAGAATGAAGCGATCCTTGAAGAGCGTCGTGCCATTATGGAAGTGTACGACGTCAACCACCCGCTCCAGTGCGGGGTGTGTGACCAGAGCGGTGAGTGTGAGCTCCAGAACTACACTCTCGAGCTCGGGGTCGATTCGCAGCACTACGCCATCCCCGATACCAAACGCGGTACGGCCGACTGGAGCAGCGTGCTCCATTACGATGCCGGGCTGTGTATTGTCTGCGAACGCTGCGTCACGGTCTGTAAAGATATGATCGGGGATGCTGCGATCAAGACCGGTCCCCGTGGTGGAGATCCGCTGGACAAAGCCTACAAGGAAACGATGCCCAAAGATGCCTACAGCATGTGGAACAAACTCCAGAAGTCGGTCATCGTCCCCAGCAACGGAACGGAGTATACCAACTGCTCGGACTGCGGTGAGTGTACGGCAGTGTGCCCGGTTGGAGCCTTGACAGAGCAGGATTTCGTCTACCAGTCCAACGCCTGGGAACTCAAACAGATTCCGGCCACCTGCGCCCATTGTTCGAGTGGCTGTCACATCTATTATGAGACCAAGCATACTTCCATCGACAACCCTGACGAGAAAATCTATCGGGTCAAAAACGAGTGGAACTACCAGTCACTGTGTGGCGCCGGGCGTTTCGGGTACGATTACCAGAACAGTCACGTCACCAAAGACAAAACAGCTTTTGATCGAGCCGTTGCCGCCTTGCAGAAGGCCGACACCATCCGCTTCAATTCCGTCATCACCAACGAAGAGGCGCTGATGCTGCAAACGCTCAAAGAGAAGCAGGGGGTCAAACTGGTCAATCCCGAAGCACGAGCGCTCCAATCCTTCCTCCGGTATTATGGGGAGGCTTCAGGGCAGGGGATCTATCCGGATGATTTCAAAACAATCATGAAAGAGAGCGATTTTGTTATCACGGTCGGTGCCAAACTCCGCAACGACAACCCCAATGTTCGCTACGTGTTCAACAACATTCAGAAGATGAACAAGGGTGCCGGCTTCTATTTCCATCCGGTGGGCGACACGCTTGTACCAACGTTTGGCAAAACCGTTGCAACATTTGAGCACAAACCCGGCGAAGAAGAGTTGGCGATGTATCTCATCCTCGATCTCTTTTCTGAGCGTGACGCGCTGCCTGATTCGGTACGCAAAACCATCGAAGGGTATCACGAAACCCGCACCAAAACCGTTACCGAAAAAGTGATGGAATCGGTCACCACCACCGAAGTGGACAAAGAGACCGGTGAAGAGAAAGAGGTCACAAAAAAGGTGCCGAAAAACGTCGAAAAAGAGATTGAATACGACCACAATGGCCTCGTAGAAGCCCTCGGAGGCGATGCTGAGAATTTTGGCGACCTCTTTGATAAGATGATGAAGAAAAAAGAGTCGTTTGCTCTGATCCTCGGTGAAGACCTCTATTTTCATCCCCGCGCTGAAAATCTGGCACGACTGGCGGCACTTGTTGAGACAGCTTGTGGTATGAAGCTGGTAATGGTTCCCCCCAAGAGCAACTCACTGGGGGTCGCGTTGATCTGTGATCTCGATCCCGAAGTAGAGGGTTATGTCGTCGGATACAATGAACCCGGTGACTTTGCCCTTTCGGCCTTGGGTACGGGTGATCTCGATATGCCCGCACTCAACCAGCAGGAAGGGACACTGACCAACATGAACAAGCGGGTCGTTCCCACCAATGCGGCCATCGAATACGGCGGATATGAGCTCAATGATCTGATGAACGGTTTGGGGCTGGGAAAAACATTGACCGTAGACTGGACAGCATCGCTGCCTGCCGATCGTGGATTCCAGGCGATCGACTTTGATGCCCTTCCTAATGGCTACACCAATGATGGGCAGGAGCATCGAGGTTACGCATTGGCGGTTGCAGCGGTTCAAAAAAATGAGAGTAAAATTGTGCCGTTTGATGAAAGCATTGTCCTCGAAGGTGAGATTGCCTACCGCTGCAATCCTCAGCGACAGTTCAATGACTTTACGGATAAATCGCATCAGATTTTTGAAGCGTTTGCTCTCTGCGCCTCACCGGAACGTGCCGAAGAACTGGGCGAGCGCGTCACCGTGGAATTTGCCGACGGTTCGCTGGAACTCGACGTGGTTGCCGAAGAGCGCATCAGCGGTAACATTGTCGAAATCCCCGATTTCCGGAGCGACAAAAACATTTACGCGCTGTTTGGTGACAACCGATACGCGACAGTAACATTACGAAAGGGTTCATGATGGAAGTAACATATTTGGGCGTCATTATCAAGGCGATCCTGATCCTGGCGATCATCTCGGCGATTGCCGGGTTTGGTACCTACATTGAGCGAAAAGTGCTGGCATTCATGCAGCGTCGTCTCGGGCCGATGAATGTCGGACCGTACGGTTTGCTCCAGATTGCAGCGGACGGGATCAAGCTCTTCACCAAAGAAGACTTTATCCCCCAAAATGCCAACAAGTTGATCTTTATGGTGGCGCCGATCATCACAGCCGCAACGGCATTTATTGCCCTTTCGGCTGTGCCGGTGTTTCCGGATTTCACGATTTTTGGGATTTTTGTCCCGTCAATCGCGGCGGATGTCAATATCGGGATCCTCTTTGTCCTCGGGATGATGGCAGCCGGACTCTACGGTCCCTTGCTGGCGGGGATGTCCCAGGCCAACAAATGGGGATTGATCGGTGCCGCGCGTACCGCAGCTCAATTTATCAGTTACGAAGTGGTCACCGGATTGTCGCTGCTCGCACCGATCATGATGGTTGGTTCCCTCTCCCTGATCGATTTCAACCACTATAATGAAACCCATCCCTGGATGGTATTCATGCAGCCGTTGGCGTTTGTCCTCTTCCTGATCGCCGGATTTGCCGAGACCAACCGGACACCGTTTGATCTGCTGGAGAACGAAGCGGAGATCATCGCCGGATACGCGACCGAATACAGCGGGATGCGCTGGGGGATGTTCTTCATCGGAGAGTACGCCAATATGATTACCGTCGCGGTGCTGGCCTCCATTATCTTCCTCGGGGGCTATACGGATCTGTGGTTTATCCCGGGGTGGCTGGCGATCATCCTCAAGATTGCTTTCATGTTTTTCCTGATGTTGTGGGTGCGGGCTTCCTGGCCACACGTACGACCGGATCAGTTCATGTGGTTGGCGTGGAAAGTTTTGATGCCGCTGGCTGTTATCAATGTCGTCATCACCGGCATCGTGATCATGGTATAAGGAGAGTCGATGAGTTTAGAACAATTTAAAAACCGCAATGTCGGAACCCAGAACTATCGGATGCTCGATCTCGACCCGACGCCGGTTACCGGGTGGGATAAGTTCAAGCAAGTGGTACGCCGGAGCTTGAGTCTTGAATTATTAGTCGGGCTCAAAGTCACCCTGCGCGAAATGATCAAAGCGCTGTTCTTCGGCAAGATGCACACCACCAAATACCCGTTTGAGAAGTTGCCCATCGGACCACGCTACAGGGCGATCCATGAAATGAAGCGCCTGCTTGAAAGCGGTCACTACCGCTGCATCGGCTGTGGACTCTGTGAAAAGATTTGCCCCGCCGATGCGATCCGGATGGACACCCATTACGGAGAGAATCAACGCAAAGAGGTGAGTGAGTACACGATCAATTTCGGGCGCTGTATCTTTTGCGGATATTGTGCGGAAGTGTGTCCGGAGCTGGCGATCGTCCATGGAGGACGTTATGAAACGGCCAGCGAACAGCGGGCGAGTTTCTCTCTGTTTGAGGATATGCTCACCCCGATCGATCAGTTGAAAAACCAGAAAGAGTTCCCCGGGTACGGATCGGTCTCCGTCCAGGCGGATAAAAACATCAAAAAAACGCCGTTGGCTTATTAAGGAGAGGATGATGATAACGTTTGCTTTTTATCTGTTTGCCGTTTTGATCACCGGATTGTTTCTAGTGACCGTGATGAGCAAAAATGTTCTCTACGCCATGACGTCTCTGGCGGCAGGGATGGTGTTGATCTCAGGTCTGTTTTTTATCCTTGGGGCTGATTTCCTCGGCGTCGTTCAATTGATTGTCTATGTCGGCGCCGTTATGGCGGTTTACGCGTTTGCGATGATGTTCTTTGACCTCTCCCGTGACGTGGAAGAGCGCCACGACAAGCCGTGGTTGATTTTTCTCCTTGGCGGCGGCATTGCCTTGACGCTGGTGGTGATGTTCGCGGCTCCCATTATGGGAGAGGCTGTCCATGCACTCTATCCCCCCGTGGCAGGGGCGACGAATCCACAGGCGGTGGGATTGGTGCTTTTCACCAAATACCTGTTGCCGTTTGAAGTCGCTTCGGTCATGTTGCTGGTGGCTATGATCGCCGGCATTATTCTTGCGGGCAAGAAGATGGAGATCAGTCTCTCTGCTATGGATGAAGATATTTTACCCGACACAAAGGAGAATGCATGATCACGCTGAACCACTATTTGATACTTTCCGGTCTCCTCTTTGCCATTGGATTGGTGGGGGTGGTACGCCGCAAAAATCTGCTGATGCTCTTTTTTGCGACAGAGATCATGCTTAATGCTGCCAACCTGGCGTTTGCAGCAACGTCAAGTTATTACCATGACTTGACGGGGCAAATGTTTGCCTTCTTTATCATTGCGGTTGCCGCAAGTGAAGTGGCGGTCGGGCTGGGCTTGCTGATCCTGCTGTACAAGAAATACGGCTCGATCAACTTAGATGACTTTACGATCATGAAGGGGTAGAGATGGAAAATTACGTATACATAGCCTTGTTCGCGCCGCTGGCGGGATCGCTGTTTGCCGCCCTGTTTTCGCAACGCCCCAAAGCGCTGGTCACCGGCGTGGTGACATCCACACTGCTGTTTATCTCGTTCGTTGCCTCCGTAATTTTGCTTAACCACGTCCATCATGAGGGTGCCGTGCACGTGACCCTGATGGATTGGATCAGCGCCGGGGATATGTCGATCCCGTTCGGATTCAATATTGATCAGGTAACCGCCGTCATGATGACCGTCGTGACGCTGGTCTCGACGGTGGTACATGTCTACTCCAACGGCTACATGGATCACGACAAGAGTTTCAACCGCTTCTTCTCGTATCTCTCCGCCTTTGTCTTCTCGATGATGGTACTGGTGATGAGCGACAACTTCCTCGGCCTCTTTATTGGCTGGGAAGGGGTGGGGGTCTGCTCCTGGCTCCTGATCGGTTTCTGGTACCACAAAGCCGACGTCACCCGTGATGTCAACCCGTCGATCTCCCCCTCCTGGGCGGCCAATGAAGCGTTTATCATGAATCGAATTGCCGACCTCGGGATGCTGGTAGGAATCTTCCTGATCTACTGGAACATCGGCTCTCTACAGTACGCAGATGTTTTTGCAGCCGTGCCGAGTATGAATCACGGAATGCTCGTGACGATCGGCATCTTCCTTTTCATCGGAGCCATGGGTAAGTCGGCGCAGTTCCCCCTCCACACCTGGCTGGCGGATGCGATGGAAGGCCCCACTCCGGTCTCGGCCTTGATTCACGCGGCGACCATGGTGACCGCCGGCGTCTATCTTGTCATCCGAGCCAATCCCCTCTACTCAGCCATTCCGGAGGTGAGTTATTTCATCGCCGTGCTCGGAACATTTGTCGCGATCTTCGCCGCTTCGATGGCATTGGTCAACCGGGATCTCAAGCGAATCATCGCCTACTCGACCCTCTCACAGCTGGGCTACATGTTCGCGGCGGCCGGTCTGGGTGCCTACTGGGTGGCACTGTTTCACCTCGCGGCACACGCATTCTTCAAAGCCCTCCTCTTCCTCGGCGCCGGTAATGTCATGCACGCCATGGACGATGAACTCGACATCTTCAAAATGGGTGGATTGAAAAAAGCGATGCGCTGGACGTATCTCTACATGGGCTTGGCTTCCCTCGCCCTGGCCGGAATCTGGCCGCTGGCAGGATTCTTCTCCAAGGATACGATCCTCGAGGCGGCGTTCAATGAGCACACGTACGGGATCTGGTTGGTACTCTGGTTTACCGCCGGATTGACCGCTTTTTACAGTTTCCGTCAGGTCTTCCTCACCTTTGCCGGTGATGAGCGTTACAAACCGCTGGGATTTCATCCGCACGAAGTGCAGAAGTACGTTCTCTGGGCACTCTCTCCTCTGGCAATTCTGGCTGTTATTTTCGGTTGGTTCAAAGAGCCGTTCATGGAGTTTGTCACGCAGTTCCTTCCCGCCTATGAGATGAGTGAGCATACGGAGCATAACGTTGTGATCTTGACTGTGGTGACGACGGCCATTGCTCTTGGCGGTATCATTTTCGCCTGGATGCGCTATTACAAGGGACTCAAGCGCGATGAAAAAGTTGAGCAGAGCCTTCCGTATCGCATCCTCTTAAACCAATACTATATTCCCATTCTCTATGAGAGAGTTTTCAGCAAACCCTACGCAGCCCTCTCCAAAGTCTTCTGGGAGGATGTCGATCAGCAGGTGGTGGATGCGACCGTTGACGGTATCGCTTCGGTGATACAGGAGAGCGGAGACTCAAGCCGCAAAATACAGACAGGAAACCTGTCCGATTATCTCAAGCTTATGAGTGGTGGTGCACTGGTTCTGGTTGCACTGGTTCTCTTCGCTGCGATGCAAAATTAAGGAGCCAATAATGAACGATATTTTAAGTGTATTGATCTTCTTTCCGTTGATCGCCGGGATACTGGGGTTGGTCGTGACGGAAAAAAGCATCCGAGCTTACGGGATCAGCGTTGCGGCGGTTGAATTTATCCTTTCGCTCTGGATGTGGTTTGCGTTTGACCCGGCCAATGCCGGGATGCAGTTTGTCAAACGGATTGCCGTCGTACCGGACTTTGGTATCAGCTACTATGTCGGAGTGGACGGGATCAGCCTTTTCATTGTCATCATGGCGACGTTGATGACCTTGATCGGTATTATCGCCCTCAACATCAAGAAAGATCTCAAAAACATGATCCTCACATTGCTCTTTCTTGAAGTGGCCATGGTGGGAGTCTTTGTGTCACTCGATGCGATCATTTTCTACCTTTTCTGGGAGTTTTCGCTGGTGCCGATGCTGTACATTATCGGTGCCTGGGGGGGAGAAAAGCGCCTCTATGCGGCGGTCAAATTTTTCCTCTATACCTTTGCCGGGTCGCTGATCATGCTGGTGGGGATGCTTTACGTAGCATACGTCTATCAGCAGACGACCGGCAGTTGGAGTTTCGCTTTGACCGACTGGTACAGTCTGGTACTCATTGTCCCGGTTCAGAAGTGGCTTTTTTGGGCTTTCTTCCTTGGCTTTGCGATCAAAGTCCCGATGTTTCCGTTCCACACCTGGCTGCCGTATGCGCACGGTCAGGCACCGACCGTGGGTTCGGTGATTCTGGCGGCGGTTCTGTTGAAGATGGGAACCTACGGTTTCGTCCGGTTTTCCCTCCCGATGTTTCCGGATGCTTCGGTGATGTACATCACGCCCGTAGCGATCCTGGCTCTGATCATGATCGTCTACACGGCGATGGTGGCGTACGCTCAGAAGGATATGAAGCAGGTGATCGCCTACTCATCGGTTTCCCACATGGGGGTGATCATGCTCGGTATCTTTGCCATGAACGCCGAGGGGATCAGCGGATCGGTCTTTTTCATGCTCTCCCACGGTATCGTTTCCGGAGCGCTCTTCCTTCTCGTCGGCGTGATTTATGATCGACGGCACACCAAATTGATGAGTGAATTCGGTGGTCTGGCATCGGTCATGCCCAATTACGCGTTGATTTTCGGAGTCATGTTGATGGCCTCGGTCGGCTTGCCGTTGACCATGGGCTTCGTCGGGGAGTATCTCTCGTTGGCCGGATTCTTCAAAATCTCTCCCGTCATGACGGCGATCGGGGGTACGTCGATCATCTTCGGTGCGGTGTACATGCTGAGCCTCTACAAACGCTCTTTCTTTGGCCCCGTCACCCACGAAGCCAACAAAGCACTCAAGGATCTCGATGCCAAAGAGTTGACCGCACTCATTCCTCTGGTAGCGATCGTCATCTGGCTGGGTGTCTATCCCAAACCGATCCTGCAACCGATCGACAACAGCGTCAAGGCATTGGTGAGCTTCATGCACGAAAAAGCCCAGACTCCTGAGGCTAAAAACACCATTGTCGTCAGCAAAAGAACAAAGGAGGCACAGTAATGTTAGCGCCTATCTCAGTCAATTTGGCCTCGTTGAATTTTATCACCCTTTCACCGATGCTCATTGCCATTGCCGGTGCCCTCGGTATCTTGATCATTGATCTGGTCAAAAAAGACCTCGACAAGACCCTCTACGTCATTTTGACCATTCTGGTTCTGTTTGTGGACATGGGAGCAACCCTCGGGCTGACCCTGAACGAACGGGGCTTTTTCAATGTGGTCATGATCGACGGGGTGACCATCCTCGGAGAACTACTGATCCTCATCGCTTCGATGTTGTTCATCCCGCTGGCACTCACCTCCAAGCGGTTTCATGAGTATTCGTATCCCGAATATTTTGCGCTCTTCCTGTTTATGATTGCCGGCTTTCAGTTCATGGTTGCCTCGGACAACCTCATCATGATCTTTGTAGGGCTGGAGACGGCGTCACTGGCTCTCTACACCATGATTGCACTTCACAACACCGTTGGCTCTCATGAAGCGGCCATCAAGTACTTTACCATGGGGGCATTGGCTGCCGGATTCTTCGTCATGGGTTCTGCCGTGATTTATGCCGTGACAGGCTCGGTCGAACTGTACGACATTGCCAAAGTGCTTCAGGAGCGGATGGGGGAACCAGGGATGATGGTACCCATCATCGGAGGTGCCATGATGTTGATCGTAGCGATCGGGTTCAAAGTCTCCCTCTTCCCTTTCCACACATGGACGCCGGATGTCTATGAAGGGGCAGCAGCACCTATGGCCGGATACATGTCGATCGTTCCCAAGATTGCAATGATGATTGTCGCAATCCGTGTTCTGGGAATGTACATCGATCTCGGGGTCGAAACCGTACGCAATGTCGTGATCGCCATGGCGGTTATCACCATGACCCTCTCCAACATGATGGCACTGGTACAGGATGATGTCAAGCGGATGCTGGCGTACAGTTCCATCTCCCATGCCGGATTTGTCATGGCAGCCATTGCCCTCGATACCACCAAGGCTAACAGCAGTATCTTCCTCTACTATACGCTGTTCCTCTTTACGAATCTCGGCGCCTTCACCTTACTCTGGATCAGTCGTCACAAAGACAAGACACACCATGCCCGCTACCACCACCCTTACGTAAAATTTGCCGGGATGATCCACATTGAGCCGGTTGCGGCCGTGATCATGGCGATCTTCATGCTCTCGCTGACCGGGGTACCCCCTTTCAGCCTCTTCTGGGGTAAGATGTATGTCATCAGTGCGACGGTGGATGCCGGGTACATTTGGCTGGCGATCATCATGGGGCTCAACAGCGCCATTGCTGCCTATTACTATTTGAAACTGATCGTCTACATGTTCCTCATGCCGGCTGCCAGCAAAGCAAGAACCGTCTACAATAACCGTTCTCTTGCACTCGAGATTGTGATCGGTATCGCGGTCTTTGCGACCGTCGCTTCGATTTTCTATGTGCAGCCGTTGATGCACTACATTACGTATCTTATCGGTGCTAGCGGTTACTGATTGTGTCGGGGTGAGGGCACCCCGACCTACGCGTAAATGGGGTCACATGAATCATGAATCACCCCTGTAACGTTGGTGTGCTGTTGCACACCCTTGCGACACAACAATAAAAGCGCTGCAAAGCAGTGCATACCAAAATTCCTAATTCCTAATTCCTAATTCCTAATTCCCTCTCCCACTCTTCCAGCGTTGCACGCTTCGCATCCGGAAACTGGCTCCGATTGAACGTCACCTGACGCTTGGCCAGTCGCGCCGTGTTCGTGATGATCTTCTCCCGCATCTCCTCCCGGGTAGCGTGACCGTCCAGATACTCCAATACCTCCTTGATACCGATGGCTTTCATGGCGTTGGGAGCACGGGTGTAGCGCCGCTCCAGCCTACATACTTCGTCGATCAATCCTGCTGAAAGCATGGCATCTGTGCGTTGCACAATCCGCTGACGCAACAAAGGTCGCTCAACTGCAATCTCATAAATGGGGAGTGGGTCGGTGATCACCGGGTGTGGGGGATAGGCACGAAAATACGCTGTGGGAGGCATCCCTGTCCCAAAAAATATTTGCAAAGCTTTTTCGATCCGATAGCGGTCTGTGGACTCAAGAGTTTGGGCATAATCCGGATCAACGGAGAGCAGTTGATGGTAGGCGGATGACAAATCATTCATAGACTCTGCCACTCTTCGGTCGGTGTCCGAAGAGAGAGAAGGAAGGGGGCTGATCCCCTCAAGGAGCATCTTGAGATAAAACCCTGTTCCTCCTACGATGATCAAGGGACTTCCCGCCGCGAGAGATGCAGTACGTGCCTGGTGATAGAGTGCGATAAACTGTGTCACATCAAACGGAACATCCGGTGCTATGACATCGATGCCGAAATGGGGAATCATCCCACGCTCATCTGCAGTGGGCTTAGCAGAGGCAATATCAATTTCCCGATAAAGGGAGAGAGAATCAAGGGAGAGAATGATTCCTTGATATCGGTATGCGTAAGTGAGTGCCAACGTGGATTTTCCAGAAGCCGTCGGACCGATAATACACAATTGCTGCAAATCTTTCATGATGCAATCATACCAGAAACACCCATCAAATGCAGCAACAAATAGGCCATGATGTGCCCTTCCTGCGAACGATAAGCCCATTTAGGATAAGATGATGGGATGAAATCTCCGGGCAGATGAGGGTACAGCGTTGAAAATGGAAGTTGAAAAACTCAAAGAGGTGACGGTTCTCTATTGCGAAGATGAAACAGAATTGCACGATGTGACGGCCAACCTGTTGCGCCGACTGGCCAAAACAGTCTTGACGGCACACGATGGAGAAGAGGGGCTGAGGCTTTACCGGGAGCATCAGCACGAGATCGATATGGTGATCACGGATATCGGGATGCCGAAGATGAACGGTCTGGAGATGACACGCCAGATCAAGGAGATAACGCCCCGCATCCCTGTCATCGTGACAACGGCCTACTCGAGTACCGACCATTTGTTTGAAGCAATCGACATCCACGTAGACAAATACGTCCTCAAACCCCTTGACACCCGCAAGCTGGTCGAAGCGATGATCCAGTCGCTTTTGTACCACGAACTGCGCAGCCTGTACCGGGATCCTTTGACAGGATTGCTGACACGCAATGCTCTGCTCAATGACCTGAAAAAAACCAAAAGCAATCGTCTAGTGCTGATCAACATTGAACATTTTGCCCACATCAACGATCTGTACGGAGACGAAGTCGGAGGGAATGCACTGGTCGGACTCACCGAAAAGCTCCGGGAAACGTTTTCAAAAACGTTTGAAATCTACCGTACCGGTTTTGACAGTTTCGTCCTTTTCGATCTCCAGATGGATCGTACTTCTGATAGTATACGGCATTTACTGGAAACATTTGCGGAAGCATGCAAAAACGACGGAATGGTCATTGAAGAGATTCCTATCTATCTGGTGCTGACGTTTGCCATGGCCTATTCGGATGATGGACATACTCTCTATTATGTCCAGCGAGCCATGCAGAAAGCCAACGAAAACCATCAGAAATTTATCGAGTATAATCCCAGATCGAACGGAAATATTTCCGATCGAGAGACCAACATCTGGTGGACGAAAGAGTTGGACAGTGCGATCGAACACGGAAGATTCAAACCCTTTTTTCAGCCTATTGTCGATACCGAAACACTCAAAACATACAAATACGAAGCTCTGGTGCGTTACCAGGGAACGGAGGGGAAACTTTTCGGACCGGTGGTATTCCTCGGTATCGCTAAAAAAACCAATCTCTATCCCATGGTCATGCGTGTGGTACTTCACAAAGTGATTGAAGTAATCCAGAAGAAAAAAATCCGGGTTGCGGTCAACATTTCTTACGTCGATCTTATCAATCGTGATACGATGACGTTTATCGATCAGATGCTTCGGCAACATCCCGAGGAGGCAGCGTATATTGAGTTTGAAATTCTTGAGAGTGAGAAGATCGATAATTACGACTTGGCCGGCGATTTCATCCGGTCCGTCCGGCGATACGGTTGTCAGGTGGGGATCGATGATTTCGGTACCGGGTATTCCAATTTTGGGATGATCGAAGCGTTGAATGTGGATTACGTCAAAATTAACGGTTTATTGATTCAAGGGATTCATGAATCGGATCGGCAAGCGTTGATCGTCGAGACGATCCACACCTTTTGTAAGAAATTGGGGATCCGAACGGTCGCCGAAATGGTCAGTTGCGAAGAGGAGTATCTGGTTGTCAAACGGATTGGGATCGACTTGACTCAGGGGTGGTATGTCTCGCGTGAAATTGATTGTGCTGAGATTGCAGATGGATAGAGGAGTTACCTTTCGGCAAGACATTCGGCGAAAACTTATCTTTTTTGCCTTGGTGCCAATGGTGCTCATCGGTATCGTGGGTTCGATATTGATTTATCAAGCAGAAGAGACGCTTCTCGTGAGCGAGCATACCCGTTTATTGAGGACGGTTGAGAAGCTGACGGGGGATTATTATCGTCGAGTGCATCTGTTTTTCAATGTCGTACACAACAAAATCGTCCAAGGTGATATGACAGCCGTCCAGAATGGATTTGATTTTGCCCCCTTTTTGTATACCGTGATCCAGATGGATGCACAGGGACATCCGGAGCACATTTACAGTCGCCAATCGTTCCCGAAAACATTGAAACTCGATCCGCATCTCACGCCATTGCTCCAGCCATTGATCCAGGGGAAGCAGCACAAAAGAGGTGCCGTCTTTTTTTGCAAAGAGGCGCATAAAATGCTTTTGGCACATGCGTTTCGTCATCGAGACAAAATTTACCTGATCACAGCAGACAGCGAACCGTTTTTTGATCAGTTCCAATACTTTCTCCAAAAAGATCGTCATCGCTCTATTTCAATTATCAACAACAAGGGGACATACGTTTACGATTCACGGGATGCCAACCTCTCCCGGAACGAACGTTCGTTTTATGAAGAAGGGGCATACGTCATGGGTGTGGAGCATTCAAAACCATACCATGTCCAGGAATACCCCGCACATAATCAAAGGGGCGACAGTTTTTGGAAAGGCTTTCTGGACGAAGATTATTATATCTCGTATGCGCATATCCCCGATTTTGACTGGATTGCTGTGGTGCGTGACTCTGCCGATACGCTTGACAGTTATTTATCCAAAGTTTTGATAATCGGTATCGTGCTGATTCTGATTACGATCCTTTTGACCACCATCAGCGCACAGATAATAAGCAACCATATCATCATCCCGGTCGAACGCTTGATCAAAAATATTAATGCATTTGCGGTGGGGAAAGAGAAAGAGCATCAAGAGGAGACCAAAGTATCGTATCCTATTTTTATGAACTTGCTGGAGAGTTTTGAGACCATGCGGCGGAAGATCATCGCCCGGGAAGAGAAATTGAGAGGGCAGATCAACAGCAATCGTAAAATGCAGGAGCAGCTGATTCAGCAGGAGAAGCTTGCAGCTATGGGAGAGATGATCGGCAACATCGCCCACCAGTGGCGGCAGCCGCTCTCCGTCATCTCTACCCTGGCCACTGGTCTGCAGACGGAGCAGGAGATCGGGATCCTTACCGACGAAAATCTCCAGGAATCCTGCGCACAGATCAATGACAATGCTCAGTACCTTTCGGGAACGATCGACGATTTCCGGCAATTCATCAAAGGGGATCACGAGAAGCAACGGTTCAAAGCTCAGGAGTTGGTCGATACCCTTCAGAACCTGCTGAAAGGACAGCTCAAAAGCCATCAAATCTCCCTGACGACTACGGTTGAGAAAGATCTGGAGATTTATGGGTACCGTAATGATCTGCTGCAGATACTGATCAACCTCGTGGGCAATGCCAAAGATGCCTTGATCGAGACGCAGGAAGAGGATCGTTCGGTTGGTATCGATATCAGACTCTCCGACAGCAGGGAGATAGTCATTCGTGTGCAGGACAACGGCGGGGGGATTGATGACGCAATCATCCATCGTATCTTTGAACCCTATTTTACGACCAAACATAAATCGCAGGGGACAGGGCTGGGGCTCCACATGGTACACCGCCTCGTTGTGGAGGGGATGGGGGGCTCTATTGATGTCGAGACAATTGAGTGCACCAAGGCAGGTTCCCGGACTCAGGGGGCTGTATTTACCATTGTCCTCCCCCAAGGCAGCGAAAGCTCGGACTAAAGGAAAGCTATGGATTTTTTTGACAAAGACAACCGTTTTAATGCGGCCAACCTTATTACGTTTGGCAACATCGCCTGCGGGGTGGTGGCAATGTATCTCATCCAGCAACATCTGTTCTTTCCGGCGATCATCCTGGCATGGATCGCCGGGGGGTTGGATATCGCGGATGGCAAAGTGGCTCGAAAGTACAAGCTTTCGACCGAATTCGGTGTGCAGCTTGACAGTTTTGCGGATTTTCTTTCGTTTGTGATCATGCCCGCATTTCTCCTCTTTTATGCCGTGGAGTTTTATAGCGGCATTGGTGGAGCGGAAAAACTCTTTCTCGGTGTCGTGTTTGTCCTTTACATCATCGCCGGCCTGCGCCGCCTCGTGGAGTTCAATCTCAAAGTCGATGCCGGAGAGGTCGCCAAACACTTTGAAGGTGTTCCTACACCTCTGGGAGCGATTCTGCTTTGGCTGATTTACCTGCTGGTGGCGTATGGGGTGATTGGCAGCGGCTATGTCGTGGCAGTGTTGGTCGCTACGGTTGCCTGGTCGCTTAACTCTCAGATCAAGATACCGCACCCGTGAAAATTAGGAGTTAGAAATTAGAAATTAGAAATTTTGGTATGCTTTTCTTCGAAAAGCTTTTATTGGATTATCGCGTAGGGTGGGCAATTGCACACCAAAATATCAGGAGTATATGTGGGAATAGGACGTAAACTGAAAGACTTTTCCGAGCTGGTGATGTTCCAGCACTCGGTATTTTCGTTGCCGTTTATTTTTGTAGCGATGGTGGTAGCGGCGCACGGATGGTTCGGGTGGCGGCTGCTGATTCTCGGGTTGCTGGCGGCAGTTACTGCCCGGAATTTTGCGATGGGTGTCAACCGTTATCTTGACCGAGATATTGACGCGCTCAACCCTCGTACTGCCGGACGTCCCTCGGTGGATGGGCGGGTGTCAACCGGACAGATGATTGGGTTTATTGTTGTCAATGCTGTGGTGTTTGTCCTTGTGGCATGGTGGATTAATTCTCTGGCATTTGCTCTCTCGCTCCCGATCCTCCTTATCCTCGGAGCCTATACGTTTTTTAAGCGTTTCAGCGCTGCGGCGCACTTGATCCTTGGTGTCTCACTTGGGTTGGCGCCCATTGCTGGTGTGGTTGCAATTGACAATGCCATCCCACTCTGGTCAGTGATGCTGGCGCTGGGAGTGATGTTCTGGGTGGCCGGCTTTGATTTGCTTTACAGTCTGCAGGATATGGCGTTTGACAAAGCCCACGGTCTGCACTCGATCCCCTCTCGCTTCGGTGCTGCCAAAACGATGCGGATCGCACAGTTCTTTCATCTGGCGACAGTGATCCTGTGGGGGCTATTTGTGATGCAGGCTGGTCTAGGAGTGTTTGGTTGGCTGGCTGTGCTTGCTTCGGCGGGGATGTTGACGTATGAGCATTACCTTGTCAACAAAGATTTTACCAAAATTGACCGGGCATTTTTTACGGTCAATGGCTACCTTGGGTTTGTCTTTTTCGGGTTGATTGTGCTGGGTGAGGTTTGGTAAATGAAAACACTTTTGGAACGAAATGGAGTGGGCAGTGAATGGGATCCGATCCTCATCCCGGCACTGGAAACTCATGAAGATCGCTATCGAGAGTTTGTCGTAGCCGGAGAAGGATACATCCCCTCCTCCGATCGTCTGCTGGCAGCGTTCTCGACGCTGAGACCGGAGCAGGTACGCTATATTCTATTCGGGCAGGATCCCTATCCACGGCCGGAAAGTGCGATTGGGTATGCGTTTATCGACGGGCGGGTTGAGCGGATATTCAGTCCCACTGGACTGGACAGCCGGATCAACCGTGCGACGAGTTTACGTAATTTTGTCAAGATGGCTCTGGTCGCTGATGGGCGGCTCGACTCCAATGATACCTCTCAGCAGGCCATCGCGGCACTTGACAAACATGACATGATTGACAGCATGGATGCTTTGCGGCACAACTTTGAGCGTAGTGGAGTTCTCCTGCTCAATACAGCGCTACTCTTCACCTCCAAAGACGATTCGAAAAAGCACATCAAGGCATGGCAGGGGTTTGTCGAGATGCTGTTGCGTGGAATGGCGGTGTACGCTCCGACCCTGATCCTGTTTGGAACCCACGCCCGAGCCATTGAAAAGCTTTCTGCGACAGATGGGATGATGAAGATTGCACTGGAGCATCCCTACAACCATACGTTTGTTACCAACCAAACTGCCCATGATCTTTTTGGTTCAATGGAACTTTTCAAGAAGCATTAAGGGGGCTTTAGCTACTATTCCAGTCCACATTTTATTGTGCACTCTTAGCTCAGCTGGATAGAGCATCGGTTTGCGGTACCGAAGGCCACAGGTTCGAATCCTGTAGAGTGTACCACGTTAATATCCCCCTCACCCCAATAAATTGTTATTATTAGATTAAAGGGATATCCTCTCTCTTCCTATCTTGTACTATAGTCACTGACTTTTTCCTGGCGAAGGAAAAACATGCCTAAGATCAAGATAACAAAAAGCATAAGCACTATGCTGAAACGGCTAAGAGCATTAATACTATTGCTGGTAACGTTAGCACAGGGGCATTGAATGGCAGCATCAAGCGTTAAATTTGCGGATGCGAAACCTGGTCCGACTTCAACAGCTGTTTCGACAACACCTTCTGCATTAACTTTATTTGTATCATCTCCTTCTTTTCGTGTATTAACAAATGTATATCCCTGGTCAATCATCTCTTGTGGAATGTAAAAGCGTACTCTATATTGACCGGCCGGCACATCAAAGTGATAGTGCCCGTTGGAATCGGTCGTTGTAGTTGCCATAACGTCACCGTTCTCATCAAGCAGTTCAACTTTGGCATTCCCGATAGTTTCTTCACCTGAGTCGTATTCCCCGTTGCTGTTGCCATCAACCCAGAAAAGGTCGCCGATACGGTAGAGGTCTTGCTTGATTCCCATATCCCAATTGGGGTCATTTTCCCCAGGCTCAAGTTTTGTGTTGACTGTTTTGCCGGTGCTCGGATCAGCATCGGAATCTTTCACGTCATTATTGCCTTGATCTTTGGGAGAAATACTGTAGCCATCGGGTATGGTATTGGGGTCAAACTCGATCTGGTAGTCCCCCGGAATAAGATGATCGAAGGCGTAATGGCCATTTGCATCGGTCATGGCAATACCGACTTGGCTGCCGTTGCTATCAAGCAGGTGAACGGCAATACCCGGCAGACCTTGTTCACTTGGATCCTGGATGCCGTTAGCATTGGTATCAGACCATACCGTATCGCCGATAGACGCAAGCGGGTAAATGCCCAGATCCCAAGAGACATCGTTCTCACCAGGTTCCAGAGTGGTCATGGTTGTTTTTCCGGTATTGGGATCAGTATCGCTATCTTGACCATCGTCGCTTCCTTGATCTTTTGGAGAGACCAGATAGCTATCGGGTATGGTATTGAGATCAAACTGCACCTGATAGCCTCCCGGCATCACTTCCGTAAAGAGATATTGTCCACTTGAATCGGTTGTGGTAGTGGCTATTTGAGTGCCATTGGTGTCCATCAAGGTCACAGTGATACCCGGGACACCTGTTTCTCCATGATCTTGGATGCCATTTGCGTTGGTATCGTACCAAACGGTATCGCCGATAGAGGCCAGTGGATAGAACCCAAGATCCACTGTAGCATTGGTATTCTTATCGGGCAGCGCACAGCCACAATCGCTTGGGTCATCACTGCCGCTGATGGGAGAGTTCTCATTCTCAGGTTCCCCCTGATCGGTCAGTGCAACTACCCCGGATGTATAAGTGTGGCTTGCATCATCGCTTTGGGCGATGTTACTATCCGTTGCGTTATCGGTGTTGGCATCGCTTTGCTGATTGGCTGCAGCGATATAGCCAGCCGGCATGGTTGCCTGCACGCTGTAATTTCCTTCGGGGAGATTGCAGAAGCAGTATTTACCGTTGGTTCCTGTGGAGACGGTAGGATAGGGCTGTCCGGTTGCCGGATCGAGAGCCGAATTGCCTTGGTCATCCAGCAAGGTAACGGTTGCCCCTTTGATACCGGATTCTCCGGCATCCTGTACGCCATTGTTGTTGGTATCTTCCCAAATCAAAGAACCCAATGCCACAGCCGGTACGATGTAGTGGCTTGGGTCAGAGTCGGTGACCGCCGTTCCGGAGACATTCCCCTCAGCGGTCACCGTGGCGTTGTTCTCATAGAGCCCCAGCGCACCGGCTGTTCCGGAGGCCGTACAGGTCATACTATCACCGGGAGCCAACGTCGTATGATCACAGGTGATGGTCTCTGCCGGGCTGTCGGTCACATTGACGTCGACCAAGGTATCGGTTCCAGTGTTGGTGACGATATACTCCCATGAGATAGCATCGCCCAACTGAACTCTGGGGACATCGGTACCGTTGGCATCGTCGGCATCGGCTCCGTTGGTGTGTTTCTCAAGGTCGATGGAGGGGATGGGATTCCAGAAACCAAAGTCAATGGTCATATCCCCGCTGCTTTCTATATTGTCGTCCTGATCGCCTCCCTGGAAATTTTCATCCGAACTCTGAGGCTCTTGACCTATCTGCAGTACAATATCGTATGAATGAACTGGCTGGCCAATTCCGTCTGGCTGTAAGCCATTATCATCTCCATCGATTTGATTGTCCCCATTGGTAGTGGAGAGATCGGTGCTGGAGGCAGGCGCACCAGCAGGGGGATTGGGGATATAGAGGAAATAACTCCCCGGAGCCAGATTGTCAAAATAATAATTTCCAGAACCATTAGTGTCCATTTCGGCCACAGGAGCTGCTGCTGTCGGATTATCGCCGGTATGGAAAAGTTGAATATGGACTCCGGAAATACCATTTTCTCCAGCATCCTGAGTTCCGTTGTTGTTGGTATCGAGCCAAACGGTGCTGCCGATAGCGAGGCCAGGAACGAAACCAAAATCATCAGTAAAGTTGGCACTGTTATCGGCTACAGAACCGGCGTATCCTTGTTGATTTTCTCCCGTGGGTTCTCCACCAATGGAGAGTGTATAGGTGATCGATTTTATACCGTTTGTTTCGGGGTAGGCATTGTCGATTCCATGATCTATATTGTCCTCATTATCTTGATTGGTACTGTTTCCTGTACTGGAACGGTACCCCTTCAGCTTTCCTCCGCTTCCAAATTCAGAAGCAGGAATCTTGACATAATAATCTCCCGGATGCAGATTATCGAAATAGTAGCGACCATTAGAATCGGTTGTGGTATTAGAGAGGAATGTGTTATCGCTCTTGTACAGTTCTACTTTGACGCCGGTGGGCACAGGCTGCTCTCCACCATCCATGATGCCGTTGTCCGCAGTACCTCCCCCGGCTCCATCATCGAAGAAGAGAAGATTCCCGATGGCCACTCCGGGTGCAAATCCAAAGTCGTAACTATGATTATTCGCTCCAGAACTTGGGATATCCTCTGGAGCGATTGTTGCCTCATCGTCACTGCCGTTGAGCACCCCGTTGCTATCAACTAGAGTATCACTTCCTTCTGCTGCTGGACTTAAGAATTTCCCCGAAAGTGGTGCCTGAGACAGAGCATTTTGTATAACGATTCTACAGTTATTCGGATTATCAGGCTGTAGCTGAGCAATGCCGTATATCTGGCTGGATGTGTTTTGTTCATTTGGGTCATTGGAAAAGATATAGTATCCATTATTATCTGTTGCCGCTGTTGCAACCACTGTGTTGTCGCAGATTAATGATATATGGACGTCAGAGATACCTATCTCATTGGCATCTTGTATACCATCTCCGTTTGAATCCAGCCATACGCGGTTTCCTATTTCTAATGGGGCAGGTGGACACAAAAGCTCCAAATCTCCTACTCCTGTTCCCTTAGCCCAACCTACAGCATTGTTATCACGATTTTTAAATAGCTGATAACCTCTCTTTTTCTTACCATTAGCCGCATACCAAGCAGGTCCACCTGTTCTAAAGTAATCTTGGTCACTACCATTACCTTTATAATCTACTGGATCCATAGAGTTTAGTATCAATTCCCTGCTTCCAGCCACAAGAGCAGCTCCACCACTTGATGTTTCACCATGCCCATTTACATCACTATTTTGACTAAATCTATCGTTATAAAACTCTTTTCCACCAGGTCCAGCGTTTGGATTAGTTCCTGCACCTTGCACGCCGCCACATTTACCATTATTTTCTAAAATAAACTCATTATCACTGTTAAGACAAGCTTTTAGAATATCTCCACCAGCCGTTACTTCTGGATGAGTATCATTACTATTTACTATATAGTTTTTATGTCCTGTTTGGTGACCATATCTATCGAAAAAGGATATTAACATATCACCTCTGCCATTAAACTCTATATCAGAAAGAACCGGCTGAGGGTAAATATGTTTTAAACTAGCAGGTGAACTATTTATCCACGGATGCCACTGCGAAGATTGATGAGTGGTTTCAGTATTCTCACCATATAAAGAGACTTTATTGTAATTAAGAGGAAAAGATAAAACTTTTGTAAAGTCTACTCCATCATACTTATAAATTGTTGCTAAGAGGTCATTTTTAGTTCCACCACTCTCTGCATCACAAACACCACCTACATATATACTCTCTCTATAATACTTTACTGCAAATGGTCGCCAATTTCCATTTGTACATCCAGGGTCTGGAATATCTATACCTTCTACATCTGCATTACTTGGGTTTGTAGATGGGTCGTTATCTGCATCTATTGCTACTTTGTAAAGTTTTTTGTCATTGAGATTGACCGTATAGAGATACTGACCATCGGATGATATAGCCAAGCCCCCTAAACCTATTTTTCCAATGAGAGGGTAGGCATTATTATCATGGCTTGGCTGCGTGTCATTACCGGTTATCCCTCTATCAGAGTTGGTTCCCACTTGATCTGTCCCGGCATCCGGAATCCTGGCGAAACGTACGGTAGCACCCCCAGCGATTTTGGTTCTCCATATGTTACCCAGATCCCCTCGGTATGCCGCATGCCTTTTTAGGAAGACGGCACTGTAGATTGCTTGTCTCTC
This sequence comes from Nitratifractor sp., assembly GCA_015485845.1. Taxonomy (GTDB): domain Bacteria; phylum Campylobacterota; class Campylobacteria; order Campylobacterales; family Sulfurovaceae; genus S017-3. The sequence goes on from WFSU01000120.1 coordinate 23,924, forward strand.
CCGATCGTAGGCTAAACCCCAAACCGTTCCAACCTGACTGTCATCGGCGACTTTTGTTCCGGCATAGCCAATACCGCTTGTATTGATGATACCACTACTGTTGTAAGGGAAGCGCACGATTGTATTACGACTATTTGTGAGTTTACCATTGATCATGACGGAGGAGGCTATCTCTGGTTGTTGGCTACAGTATTCCATGCTGTCGTACAGTCCGAAGTTTACGCTGCTGTTTCCATCATTGACAAAACGTATTGATGAATTATTGACTGTGCTGGAGGGGCTCTCTTTCAGGTAACCTGGCCATTGTGAGAATTGGATCCTTACGTTTCCGCTTGTCGGTAATGACCATGCTCCACTTGCATCGGTTGTGTTGGTCTCACCACCGGGATAGGCTGTAACCGTGACCCCCGCGACTCCGAATTCGTTGGCATCTTTTACCCCATAGGTATTGGTAGATGAGCCGTTGACGGGCAAGTCTCTGAAAACTGTCCCCGAGACACCTCCCCATCCAGAAACGGCCACAACCATTATCAAACTCTGTACGGCGAATAATCGCAGTATCCCTGCTTTAATCTTTTTCATCTTTTCCTCCATGTATTGAATAACATAATTGCATAGAAAGTATGGCATGAAAATATGATATAAAAATATTAAAAAGATGAAAGAAAGATAAGGTTACAGGAAGATTAAATCAGTAAAAAGGTTTATCCGATTTAAGCATATAGCCTATTTTGCTATACGTTACTATTGGCAGAGAGGGGAGTTTTTTGCGTAAACCATAGATGAGTGAACGTAATGACATATCATTCACATCCACATCTCCCCATACATTCAGGATAATCGTTTCTTTGCTGACAACATGATTGATATTTGCAACCAGAATATCTATGAGATCAAGCTGGCGGGCAGAGAGATTAACGGGCATATCATTTTTGAGTAATATTTTACCGGGAATATTGTATGTTAGCTGTTCTGAAATGACAACATTGTTGTTCTCTCCCTTGCTCTGCATTTCTTTTTCTGATTGATATACAATAAATCTCTTGTATCCGATTTTTATCGCTATTTTAATATCATCTGGGTCAAAAGGCTTCACTATAAATCCATAAGGAGAAAGCTCAACGGCTTCACTCAGTGTATATTCATCACTATAGGCGGTAATAAAAATAATGCAGACATCATACTGCCTCAAAATACGCTTAGCCAGACGCAAACCATCAAGCGGACCTTTGATATTGATATCCATTAAGATGAGATCACAGTGTCCATTTTCTAGATACGTTAATGCATCTTCGCCATTATCAACTGTGGCAGAGACAGCTATCTCTTGCTCCGCCAAGACATCTTTGAGATACCTCTGTGTCAGCATTTCATCTTCTACAATCATGACACTCTTGGGTTTTGCCAACATTATTTCTCCTTATTTAAATTAAATTCTACTATCACTTCTGTACCATTCTCAAAATCAAACATTAATGCCCCTTCGGGAAAAAATTGAACAATGTCCTCCATCAACACAAGTCCTAATGAACTGTAATTGATGCCAGCATCAAATCCCTCTCCAAAATCCCTCACAGACAGACGACAATGATTTGCTTTACGCTCTAAATTGACCTCTATGCTTCCTATCCTGTCTTTTGGGTATGCATGCTCTATGGCATTGGAGACTGCTTCATTGAGTAAAAGTCCTAAATTGATGCCTTTGGACATACCGAGTCGAAAAGGTTCTATTTTTACATCCAGTACATGATCGGTTGTCTTCTGTAGATTATTGACAATCTGCGTGAGATATTCGGACATATTGACTTTCTTATAACTTGTTTCATGCGCTAGATTTTGATGCAAGAGACTCATACTCTGCAATCTGTGGCGCTGGGATCTCAATAGTTTCTTGCATGTCTTATCTTCTACGCGCATCGCTTGAGACTCAAGAAGTCCCATAATCGTCTGTAGATTATTTTTGGCTCGGTGGTGTATCTCTCGGAGCAATATATTTTTCTCCTTGATAGTTTTGGCTAATTGCTGCTCGTAGTCTACACGTTCTTTTTCCAAGCGATAGTAAAAATAGGTGATAACAGCATAGGCAATATTTACTTCCATGAGTAAACTTGCATTGAAAGCAGGAGTAATCCACCCCATCAGTGCATTCAATGCGCTGATAAGTATAAGAACAATGATAATGATACTCCAACGAACGCCCGTCTCCAACCCTAATAAGAAAAAAAGACTTGCAGGCACCATGGCCAATGCAAAGAGTACAAATGCCTGGTTGTATCCTGGTAACGTCAAGGAGAGTAAGATAAAGAAGATGACCAAACCTGTAAATATCGTTATTGCTTTGTTTAAAGAAATAAACTTAGGAAATGAAAAGTAAAGTAAGACGTTACTGATGATCAATAAACTTTCCACCCATGCCATGGGGGCAAAATCTCTTTTTAGGCTTCCATAAACATCTATACCCATGAGGAGAACAGAAACAAGTAGTACCAAGCTAAGGATTAATGCTTTAAGATACTCTTTGCTGCTGTCAGAATAGCAAGATTTTAAAATATATTTTTCCCACTGTTTTATTATTTTCATATGACGGACTATTCTCCTTTTTTCACTTGGGAAGTATAGCAGAAATAGTTACATATTTTATGATAAAAAAATCACTTAACTATCATAAATATATCATAAAATATAACGGTTTCACTTAAGGTGTATCGTAAGGATACCTACAACAAAATATCTCATCACCAAGGGATATTTATCAAAACAAACAAAGGATACATGATGACAGTACAAATGCCCAAAACAACGCGACCGCTTTTTCCCATGAAAATGAGATGGAATGTAGAGGAAGGAAAAAAAGCCAATATCTACACATGGTTCAAGCCTATTGAGAGTGAACTGCCAGAAGGTTGGGTTGTGTCGGAAGGGAAAAAAATGCTGATGCTCGGGGGGTACTCTTATTTGGGGCTTAACAAACATAAAGAGATAACGCAGGCAGCGAAAGAGGCCATTGATCTTTTTGGGACAGGAATGAGCGGCTCCCGGTTATTGGCGGGTACCACCACTGAGCATACCAGGCTTGAACACATGATAGCCACCCTTCATCAAAAAGAAGCGGCTATGGTGCTCTCAAGCGGCTACCTGACCAATGTCTCTACTATCGCCTGCCTGCTGGGGAAAGACGATTATATCATCAGTGATAAACTCAACCATGCGAGTATTATGGACGGTGCCAGATATGCTAATGCCAAGCTCATACGTTACAAGCATAATGACACAAATCATCTCGAACAGATACTTGACCGGCTACCTGCAAATACGCGTAAGCTTGTCATCACCGATACCGTTTTCAGCATGAGTGGTGAAGTAGC
>WFSU01000121.1 GCA_015485845.1 Nitratifractor sp.
CTTCGAGATTGAGGGTCACCCAGTCGGCTTCCAGCTCGTCCAGACGGTTGAGATGACGCAGGTTGAGGGGATTGAGCATCATGTTGGAGCGGTGGCGGGCGGGCGGGCAGGGGGCTTTGTGAGCAGAACCAAGCCGAGTGGGGAGGGCAGTCAGATCAGGAAAGATCATGGCACCACCTCGCTGCATGCATACCGGAAACGGTCATCCAGCTCCAGCGGAAGGATCAACGTCTGAAAATGCTCCTTCTTCACCTGAGCACACAGGGCGGTACGGGCACCGTTCGTATCGGTAACGTACCGGGATTGGTATTCGGCATTGAAGACCGGCTTGTCGGCTGTGATAAACGGAGCGAGCTTAGCACACTCATCAAACTCATGGCACTGCTCATTGACTGCGAAATCAAATGCCGAGACGAGCAGAGGGATTTGATCGAGATCGTTTTTGAGCCCGACCGCCAGTCCCCGGGCATGGGCTTCGGTGGCAAGGAATCGATTGTACGTCAGTTGATCATCGGCCGTCAGGGGGAAACCGGTCTCGTTGCTATAGCCGTCGACGTTGTCTGGTTCGACCCCGTCACACCCCTTGTCACGAGCCTGGTCGAGGCGGGCTTTCATGATCGGTTGCAGGCTTGCCTGCCGGATATCGAGCCAGAGCTCATCCCAGCCGTCCATTTTCTTCCCCCGTACTTCAGCAGGAAACGCTCCGGCATCGCTGCGCCACGACTCATAGCTTCCGGCGCTGAAGTAGCAGATCACTTTTTTCCCGGCACGGTGCAGGGCAGCGATGGTCGAAGCCGGGGTATCAAACAGATCGATATCGTAGAGATCGACCCCATACGTGGTGTTGATTGCCCCACTGAGTTGCCACTGCCAGGTGGTTGCCGAAGCAGGGGTGTACCAGCTTTGTTTCCCGGCACCACTGCTACATCCCATGACAATCAGCAACAAAGAAAGCACACGAACTACTTTACCCATAAGGCATATCTCCATTCTCTTCTTTATCCGCAACGCGGATCGATTTCCAAAAATAATCGACGTGTTTCTCGAACAGCAACACCGCTGAAGAAGTTGATTTACCATCGAGCTTGAGCAAGACCACCTGGGTTTGGTAGAAAAAGAGCGGTGTGAGAAATTCATTGGCCAGGAGCAGGGGGTCGGAGGATCGGATCATCTCTTCCTGCATCATCATGAAAAAGACCGCCGAGAGCTTCTTGATGTTTTGCTGGTAAAAGTATTCATGGTACAGATCGCGAATATCACTGTTTTTGTACATCTCCTGCATCATAAGCCGAAACAACGCCTCATTTTTGCCGTCAAAGCTCAGAAGCTTGAAGGTCGTAGCAATGTTCGCCAAAAGGCTTTTGCCACGCTTGTAGAGCTCAGCAGGCTCTTTCTCTTCGAAAATCGTCACGATGGCGGAGCTCATAAGCTGATCGATGAGCGCCATGAGGATCGCATCCTTGTTTTTAAAGTGATTGTAGAGCGCTCCCTGCTGCAAACCAACCGCTGAGGCGATATCCCTGACGGTGGTTTCCTTGAAGCCCTTAGAAGCGAAGAGTTCCAGCGATTTGGCCAGTATCTTCTCTTTTGTCCCTCCGGCACGTTTCTGTCCAGTTCCCATGAAATCGACCTTTTGTAAAGTATAAACGATAGTATAGTGAACATTTGTTCATTTGTCAAGGTTTTAGAGGATGTTTTATATGAACGCTTGTTCATATAATTAAATTCAAGATTTCTACAAAATGAACGAATGTTCATTTATTCACTTCAATCTTCCATTTTATGGTGGTTTCATTTGATTGCTATATTCTTTAATATGCATTTTGGAATATGTTATGGCGTTCTTTGCGTGATGGAAAGGTTGAATTGTAGAGAATCGCGAGATCTACATGATACTTGTTGACAAAATCAAGGATCAAGTAGTGATGCTCGTCATATTTGCATCTGAATAGAAACAAAAGTAGAATCGTGTATCGTGTATGGGTATTTTGTTTGTGAGACGATTTTTAATAGCAGTGCACGCAAGAAGAGGCACACTTCCCGCAAAATATAATTTGAATATATTTTATATTATGTTAACCAATGGATATTTTACCCTCTATGCATGGGTTTTTATCAATTCATACATGGATATTCCGTTATCTACATATCCACAAAACTCTCACTGCTCGAAAACAGCGTTTGTTTGAGGCGGCGTTGTTCTTGTCGGGTGATTTGTTGCTGGAGGTAGCGGATGATCACTGTGCCATTTTGTTTCTGGGCGATGCCCATGGGACTCATGCCGTGTGCGTCGAGGTTGAAGATGCGTGCACCCCGCTCGACCAGCATTCGTACCAGGACGGCATTGTTGGTCTCTATGGCAATGTTGAGGGGGATCTCCCCCTCGGGTGTCTTGCCATTGATGTCGGCACCGTGAGCCAGCAGGCGCCGGATTTCGATAAACGACTGATGGCGGATAGCTCGTCCCAGCCGCGTAGTGAGACTCACGACCCTGCCACTCCCCTTGACCACTTCCGGCTTGTTTTCCGGTACCAGGATTTCCGTTTTGCGTGCGACTTTTTGTGCCGGGCGCAGTTTGTCAGCGGGTGTTTTCTTCTCCGTGTGGACATACGCGCCCGGAGTCTCTCTGCTGTAGTCATCGATGGTTTCAAACGTCCATCCCTGAGCCTTCATGATCTGGATAAACGTCCGAAGTTGCTGAGTGTTGTACGCCGAACGAAACATGAAGTCGTGTGCCAGCAGGACGACCTTGCCCCGCTTGGCGGTGTGGGTACCCTGATAGCGGAGGTTGACCCGTCGCGCCATCTCTTCACCATTAAACAGCGGTCGCTGGGTCTTGTGACTGAAGAGCCACTCCACATCCCACCCATAAGTAAAATACCCATGATCCCACAGCGCATCGTACTTGGGGATCTCATGCCCGCGCTGGGCGACGCTGATGCCCCAGTCGTCCCGTTTGACCGTCGGCAGTCGCCAGACATTTCGGCCGCAGAGCCGGAGGTATTTCGCCCCGCCGATCACATGCTGTGCTTTGTCGATGTCAGCCACGACGTGTGCAGCTGGACTGTTGTAAAAACGCCGGTAGTGGTTATTGGCATGAGTATAAGTATGGTTTGCCACGAGAAGATTGGGCATGGCAATTTCACGCTGAAACAACTGGGGATTGTTCACCACTTCCCGCCCGATGCAGAACATGGTTGCCTTGACATTCTCTTCTTTCAAAACACGCAGGAGATTGGCCGTCCCACTGATCGGCCCGTCATCAAAAGTCAGGTAGAGGGTTTTTTCTTTGGCTGCATGGTATGCTTTTTCCATCGCACTCGGGGTAAGCTTTTCCGTTACCGTAAGAAGCTTTTTGAGACGTTTCCCTGTTGGTAATTCACTGTTATCTACCGCGATATTTGGGACGCTTGTGTCTTTTTTGGCCGGTGCCGAATGGGAGATGTTTGCCTGAGAGGGAGGCACTGCTACTGCCGCTTCGGGTGGTGGAGGCAGGGTCATCCCCTCGACCGAGGGGGAATCCCCCTGCGTCATCGGTGTTCGTCTTTTCTCCGGCTTCCTCCCCCCGAGCATATCGACAGCAGAGAGACTGCTGCTCTCCTCGAGATCCCGGGTCGATGAGGCAGCAGGTGTGGCAGCAGGTTTTGGAGCTTCGGTCACGGTAATATGCGGGGAAACTTTGGGGGTAGTTGTTTGAGTGTTGCCGTTCTTCGAGGGTTTGACATCGAGGTAAATAACTTTGGGAGATGGAGGGGGGGTGGCGTGAACCTCTTTGTCTTTGACGACGTAGTGTCCCTTCATCGCATCCAATGGAGAAAAATGGTGCCCGCGCTTCTGTTTTTTGGATGCCCTCTCTGGATTGGCTTTGTGCCGCTCCACACCACTGAGGATATCGAGAGGATTGGGATGCGCCCCGGCATGGGCAGCGTTCCCGGCACACAACAGCACGGATACAGAGAGAAGAAGAGGATTTTTGAAAGACATATTTTGTAATATTTCCTTGATACATACAAACGTGTATTCATTAATATGGGCAGGATTATACCATATTCTCGAAAATACTCCCTTTTTTGGGTATCATATCAAAAAAGATCAAATCAACGACACAGGCACACATGGCAAAGAAGAAACAGAAATACCGCATCAAGCTCAACAACAAAGTCCGGGAGATTTTCGGCGGATTACCTTTCGACGAGGGAATCGCCACCCTCCCCGATGATCGCCTCACCGAGCTGATGCTCCTCGCCGATCTGGAACACCCCTCCCTCGAGCGCGAGGCGATGATCCGCACACTGAGACGCGTCTGGAGTGAAGGGGGATATGCTGAGCGCAAGGCAATGGTCTCCTATCTTCGAGGGCATATGGGTGTAGCATCCACGGCACCATCGACACCACAACCTCCGACGGAAGATACCGTCACTCGTCTCTTGGGCTTACTCGCCCCTCATGCCCCCACTCCCGAGGAGGAGCAGGCGATCCTTGAACAGTTCATCGACGTACGGCCGGGCAAGATCACCCCCGAGAAGATCGCCAATGCCCTCCACTACCGCCGCCTCAAGGAGCGCACCGGACGGCTCGAAGCCCAACTCGGGGTGACGCTGGGGAGTGATGGAGAGATGGAGTGGCACCACCCGTTCCGCTTTGCCCTCCCCGACCACGATTTTGTCAAGACCCTCGTGGTACACACCACCGGTCTCGACCTCTCCAATTACCTTAAAATGGAGGATGACGAGCTGATCTCTTCCCTGAGAAAGGTCAAAGAGGAACACATCGCTCAGCGTCAAGAGCAAATCGATGCATTTCTCGCCGAACTTTTTGCCCGCCCTCACCCCTGGCTGAGCCCCGAGCAGATCGAAACTCACCTGCGCCGGATGCCGCCGGAGGGAGACCTGTGGCATACGCCGATTGATTTCATGGTCTGCGAAGCGATCGTTCGCAGGATCGATCCCAGTTTGAACCTCATCAACTACCACAACTTCTACATCATCGAACGCCCCCAGACACTCGATGTTCATGGACGCACGATCCCCTATCGTATCCGTGTCAGCTACGATAAGCCTTTTTGTTACGCCACGATTTGGCGAGGAAAACCTCTCCCCATAATCGAGGATCTTTCAGCGGTCAAAGAACAAACACTGGTGCATTTTGGCGAGGCACTTCGCGAACTCTATGATGAAGCAAAGCTCCTGACGATGGGACTTGAGATATCAGATGATATTGTATGGGATCATATACTTCAGTTCCTCGAGCCTCAACTCATCACCTCGGACGACCTCAAAATCAAGGGCAAAACCCTCCGGCGTATCCTCTACCATTTTGGCGAGTACCTCCAGCCGCTTCGAGAGAAGAAGAAGCGTGAAGAGCTCCTCGCAAAAACCATCCGGGATTTCAAACAACTTTTTCCCCTCGCCCGCTCGCTGGGGCGCAAAATCATCTTCCATGCCGGCCCGACTAATAGTGGTAAAACGTACGCAGCGATGGAGCACCTCCGCGCCGCCCAGACGGGCTATTACCTCGCGCCACTCCGACTGCTGGCACTCGAGGGGTACGAGTCGCTGTGGGAACACGGAATCTCCGCCTCTCTCATCACCGGTGAAGAGGAGATCTTCGATGAGGCATCTACCCACATCAGCTCCACCATCGAGATGCTCAACTTCGAAGCCGATGTCGACTGCTGCGTGATCGACGAAATCCAGATGATCGCCGACCGCGACCGGGGCTGGGCGTGGGCCAATGCCCTCATTGGTGCCCCGGCACGGACGATCATCCTCACCGGATCGGCCGATGCCGTCTCCGCCGTCTCCGAGCTGGCGGCGTATCTCGGGGAAGAGCTGGAAGTCGTCACGTTCGAGCGCAAAAACCCCCTCGAAGTCCTCCCCCGCCCTGTCCCACTCAAGAAGATCAAACCCCTCACTGCCGTAGTCGCTTTCTCTCGCAAAGAAGTCCTCGCCTACCGCCAGCGGCTGAGTACCCACCACCGCGTCTCGGTGATCTACGGCAACCTCTCCCCCGAGGTACGCCGCGAAGAAGCCCGCAAATTCCGGGAAGGCGAAAGCGACGTCCTCGTAGCTACTGACGCCATCGCCATGGGGCTCAACCTCCCCATCCGCACCCTCCTCTTCGCCCGGGACAACAAATTTGACGGCCTGCGCCGCCGGGAGCTGACCACCACCGAAATCCTCCAGATCTCCGGGCGTGCCGGACGGTACGGGATGCACGAACACGGCTACGTCGGTGCCCTCGACGCTTCGGCACTCGAGATCATCGCCGCGAAGTTTCACGCCCCCCTCCCCGACATCGAGCTCCCCTTCTCCGTGATGGCCAGCCTCCACCATGTGATGCTCATCGGAGAGATCCTCGAGACCGACGATCTGCTGCACATCCTCACCTTTTTTGCCGACAACATGGAGTTTGACGGCCCCTTCCAGGCAGCCAACATCGAATCAATGCTCGAAATCGCCGAAATCGTGGGGAACTATCAGCTCGACCTGCGCTCCCGCTATCATCTGGCCACCGCTCCGGTGAGCATCAACTCCCCCTACATCGAATCGGTCTTTCACCGCTACCTCAAGCGGCTTGAGAAAGACGAGGCGGTGCCATACATCCCGCCCCGCGACCTACCGCCCCACGCCCACACCAACGAAGAACTGCTCAACGCCGAAGACCGGGTCAAAGAAGTCTCCCTCTACCTCTGGCTTGGGTTCCGCTTCCCCGAGCAATTCCCCGATACCGAAGCCGCCATCGCCGCCCGCACCCGCCTCAACCGCTTCATCGAAACATCTCTGGCCAAAGGGGATTTTGTCAAGCGGTGCCGCCGATGTGGTGCCACTCTCGATCTTTCCTACCGTTTCAGCATCTGTGAAAGTTGTCATCGCAAAGGGAAAACCGGAGGGTATCGCCGATATGGGAAAAAGAGGGAACGGTAATATTTTCAACGATAGTTTCTAGAAAAAAATATATGAAAATCGTATAGGTTTACTTCATAGTATATACTATGGATTTGTAAACGGACGTTGATATTTTTTGAGATAATTTTACTGGTTTCATTTCGCAATTAATGAAGATATTTTAAACTCTTTCTTGTAATATCTCAAAATATTCCCTCAAAGAATCCAGATCAATAATATATGTTAACG
>WFSU01000122.1 GCA_015485845.1 Nitratifractor sp.
ATCCCGATCCGATCGCTGGGCACGGAGGCGGAGCCAATCGCCTTGAGAATGTGATGATGGGAGTATTGGAAGAGAGGGCGCATGATCTGATCACGCCGTTTTTGATCTGGCAGGAGCGGGCGTTTGTCGTGTTCAAGCTCGCACAGACCCTAAACGGCCGCATTGGAGGGGGGTATCTGAGCTCGCAGGAGTCTCTGGAACATGTCCACTGCATCCGCAGTGTGGTCGATCGGCTCATCATCGGAGGAGGGACGGTGCGTGCCGATCGGCCGACGCTGGACAGCCGCTTCGATCCTGAAGGGCGGGCTCCGGATGTGACGATCTTCAGCGGTCAGACCGAGTGGGATCACACCATACCCCTCTTTGATGTGGAGGGGCGGGATGTACAGATCAGCGATACCCTTGCGTGCCTCGATACGCCCTCACTCATCCTCGTTGAGGGGGGTGATGGAATGCTGGAGGCGTTGCAGGATCGGGTCGATTGGATGCTGACCTACCTCACCCCTAAGCTCAGTCCCAACGAAATCACTTATAATACCACCACCACTTTGCGCTTCCTGCATACGCAGCGGATCGGAGTGGATTTGATGATATGGAGCCAGAACCTTGGGGATTGAAAAACTGACCGACAAAGCCGAAAAACAGGAAAAAATCGTCAGCATGTTTGACGACATCGCTTCGACCTACGACACTGCCAATCGTGTCTTGAGCATGGGGATCGACATCCAGTGGCGCAAAAAAGGGTGTGACAAAGCCTTCGAGATCCTCGGTACTGATACCCTCGAACAAGTCACCGATGTCGCCACCGGCACCGGTGATCTGTTGATCTACTGGCGGGAGCAGGCACGCAAGAATGGTGTAGAGATCGACAAATACGTCGGCATCGACCCCTCGACCGGGATGCTCGACGTCGCACGTCAAAAGGTTGATTTCGCTGAGTTTATCGTCGGAAAAGCCCAGGAACTCCCCATCGAGGATGAGAGCACTGATGTCATCTCCATCAGCTACGGTATCCGCAACGTCGTCGATCGCGTCGAAGCCCTTCAAGAGTTTCACCGCGCCCTCAAGCCCGGCGGGATCGTCGTGATCCTTGAGTTTACCAAACAGGATCGCAGCGGCTTGGTCGATAAGGTGGTCGATTTCGGGATGAAAAAGATCCTCCCCCGCATCGGTGGTCTCATCTCCAAAAACTACGAGGCCTACAAATACCTCCCCGACTCCATCGAAGAGTTCCTCACCACGGAGATGCTTAGCCGTGAGCTCGAAGAAGCGGGATTCGAAATGCGGTATACCCAGAGTTTTTCGTTGGGGATCAGTACGCTTTTGCTGGCGCAGAAGAGTGGGTAGTGTGTAGATGAAATGTGAGAAACTGGATGTTTGGAAGCGGGCAAGTCGTCTGAGCGTTGAGGTGTATCGTTTTTTCAAAGAGAGTCGTGATTATGCTTTCAAGGATCAAATTACGCGCAGTTCCCTTTCGGTTGCCAGTAATATTGCCGAAGGAATGGAAAAAGACTCTCTCAATGAAAATCTGAGATACCTTGAAATCGCCAAAGGCTCCATAGCTGAGCTTATAACACAGATTTATATCGGCATTGAGATTGATTATATTGAACGCAATATTGGAATGACCTGGGTCAAAGAAGCCAACGAAATACTGAAAATGATCAAAGGTTTACAAAACCATTTGAGGCAAAAATGAGTATCTTCTTCTACCCACTACCCACTACCCACTACCCACTGGGCAACAAGGTTGCCCCATGATGACCGTCTCCGCCCTCAACACCAAGATCGGCTCTCTCCTCGAAGCGACCTTTGTTCATGTGATGGTCGAGGGGGAGGTAGCACAGGTGACGTACCACCGCAGCGGGCATGTCTATTTCTCGATCAAAGACGAGACAAGTACCCTCAGCTGCGTGATGTGGCGCTCGACAGCGGCGCGGATGAAGTTCCGTCTCGAGCAGGGGGAGCATATCGTGATCGAAGGGTCGATCAGTGTGTACGTTCCTCGTGGCAGCTACCAGCTCATTGCGGCGCATATCGAGCCCTATGGCAAGGGAACCCTTGCCGTAGCTTTCGAACAGCTCAAAACAGAGCTCAAGGCCAAGGGGTATTTTGATGCCGAATGCAAAAAGCCCCTTCCAAAATTTCCGGAACATATCGCTCTTGTGACGGCTGCCGGAGGTGCGGCGCTTCAGGATATGCTTACCGTAGCCGAAAAACGGTGGTCGGGGGTGGAGATCACTGTCATTGATGTGTTGGTACAGGGTGAGGCGGCGGCTGGAGAGATTGCACGGGGTATTGTGTATGCCGATACATTGGGAGCCGACCTCATCATCACCGGGCGGGGTGGCGGAAGCTTGGAGGATCTTTGGGCATTCAATGAGCGGATCGTCGCTGAGGCGATATACGAGGCTACGACCCCTGTGGTGAGCGCTGTGGGGCACGAGGTGGATACTCTCATCAGCGATTTTGTCGCCGATCTACGTGCACCTACGCCGAGTGCGGCGATGGAGATGGTGCTGCCAGACCGCAATGAGTTGCGCATGTACCTCGATGAGCTGGCCAGCCGGATGGAGCGGCAGATGGGGCAGGTACTCCGAAGCTCTGAGGAGCGTATCGAGAGTGTGCGTGCCTTATTGGTTCAGCGTTCCCCCGTAAACCGCTTGACGCAGATAGCCGATCAATTTACACGCCTGCGAGAAGAGTACCGACGTACGATGACCTACAGGGTCGAACAGTCTGAACGCCTTATCACTCCGCTTGTCGAGCATTATCATGATGCAGTCTCTTTTGTCTTGCGTCAAAAAGAGGGGCA
>WFSU01000123.1 GCA_015485845.1 Nitratifractor sp.
AACGGTATTTGGTTACCCACACAATATGAGCCTGCATCTGACTGACGGTATGACCACTTCTTCTCATACGACATTCTAACACATTTGTAGAAGCTAAAGCCTTGCACTGAAAGTGCATAGTTTTGGACTATCGTTTTTGGGACAATAAATAACGAAGAATAACATTGGTATCAAGATATATCATTTATGATTCTCAGCTACTTTTTGCCATGCAATCTCTTTTTCCCTTTCAATCAACGAGGGATTGGCATATTGATTGAGAGCACCGGCCAGTGAACGTTTTGGCATGGATGCTGATTGTTTCTCCATTGTATTTGTAAGGGAAAAAGGCAATACCAGTATTTCAACTTGCTGATTAATGTATTCATGTGGAATTCGCAGGTTGTAGATTTCATTCGTAGGTTTGACAATTTCTCTCAGCATCGGTCTACTCCTCTTGCAAATATAACTTCATAATTATAGCAGAATTATAAAAGCTTCATCTCTGTATTGCCTCATCGACCTCAAATCCTCCCCTGTACCACGCGATATCCTCTCGGTACCCCACAGCGGAACTTGGACGCGGGGAATGGGGATTTATTATATCGGACGCCGGAGAGGCGGATGGTGTTGCGCATCCCTTCTTTGTCGGTAAAGGTGAGTTTGGTCAGCTGTCCTTTTCGGTCGAGGGTAAGGAGAAAATGGTAGCCGTGGTAGTTCGATTTGTAGAGGTTGCCTTTGTGGTGGCGGGCGACTTTGAGGATCTGCATCATGTCGAGGAGGCTGCCGACGTTGTAGCGGACGACGGTGTGGTGGGGGTAGTCGATCCATTTGACGTCAGAGTTGTAGTTGCACGCTTTCTGCCGGTACGGACGGGCGATATTGGCGATGAAGGCACGGGAACGGTTGACATAGACCGTACCGGAATAGCGGTAAATATGTCCGCCACCGACGGCCGAATGGGTGAAATGTGCCGAGAAACTTCCCGGTACCGTCACCGCATACGCCTGCAACGACATCGCTGTGACAGTTGAGAGAAAAAACAGTTTGAACATCTTCATGGTTGGCTCCTGGTTATAAAATGGGGATCAGACGAGATTTTTGATCCGTTCGAGAAGTTTTTCGTGGTTTTTGAGGGTGATCTTCTTGCGGGTATTTTCGAGCACCCCTTCCTCTCTGAGTTTCTTCATGTGGCGATCGACGACATGGCGGACGGTACCGATGAGGTTGGCCAGTTCGGTATGGGAAAGGCCGTCGAGGATGCCGTGTCCCTGTGCATCTTTGCGCTCCATATTCTGAACAATGAGCTTGAGGAGGCGCTCCTGGGTATCGAACAAGGTCAGATCGGTCGCCAGCTCCTCCACATGGCGCAGTTGGTGCGCGACATATTTGAGGACAATTTCCCCAAAAACCGGATAAGCGTACATCCACTCCCGTGCCTTGCCTATAGGCAGGCGCAGGGCACTTCCCGCCTCGAGGATCTCTACCATCACTTCGTGTGCCTGCCCATCGAGCAGGGAGACGGTATCAAACATATCCCCTCGACTCATCAGATAAATCGTCTGCTCTTTGGCATTGGTCAGATTCATCTGGAAGATTTTAACCTTGCCGCTGAGAAAGATGAAAAAATACTGGAGCGTATCATCGTAGTCAAAAGGTAACTCTTTGCGGTCAAACTCGACAATCGTCCCATGCGTTTCAAACTCCTGCTGAAGCTGTTCACCAATTACTCCGAACGTGTCCAGTTCCAAGCGGGTCATGCGGTACGACCTTCCTGCAATGTAAGTTTGTGTTTGAGCGCTTCGTGTTTGGTACGAAGCTCTGAAATCTGCGTAATCCAAAATTCATTGCGCTTGCGTGCCGCTTCGACTTCGGCTTCTGCCTGTTCGAGCTCCATCCGAAACGTTTCGATGGTGTGTTTCAACGCATTCTTTTCCTCCGAGGAGCGGGCCATGTCGCGACGGAGCTTCTCTGCACGCTCTTGCGCCGTTTTCAACTCTTCCCGGAGCACCATCATCTCTTTTATAATGGTCTCTTCCTGCTGCTGAAAATGCTCCATGATCGTCTGAGCATCGGAGGCTTCCCGGCGCACGTGAGCCAACTCCTCCTGCCTGGCCTGGATATGCTGATCCCGCTCAGTAATCTCTTTTTGCAAGTCTCGGATGTGATCCTGCTGTGCTTTGATTTTGAACGAAAAGATTGCGACGACAAGGATAAATGCCAGAATCACCGAGCCGACGATACTCCCGATCACCATCGTATCCACTTTGCTGAGAATCTCCAACCATGAAGGATGCATCCACTACCCCTTGATGATATCGTAGGATTTTGGGACGTGACACTGCAATTGCTTTGCCGGGAAGGGGGTGTTCCCATACCGAACATTATGAAAATGGATGTTGACGATGTTATCCATATCATCTGTGTACGCAATTTGTTCCAGTTGCCCCCTGGAATCAACTTTGAGTGTGTAGCGTGTCCCGTGGTAGCGGGCGAGATAGAGATCACCCCGGTATTGTTTGGCTCGCTTCAGTAGCTGCATCAGGTCCAGAAGGCTGCCGACTTTGTAGACCACTACCTGTTGCAACCGATGATCGATCACCCGTACCCGATCCCCATCCCCGCAGATTTCGCGCTTAGTGGGGGTTTTGTAACGCCATCGAAATTCGCGGGAGCGGTTCAGGAGCAGCTCCCCGGTATAGCGTACGACCTTTTTCTTCGGTGTGGTGACTTTTTGGACAAATGTGGCAGAGACTTGCACCGGTACGCGGATTCCACCGAGGAGAAGCAGTGGAAAAAGTGTAAAAAATATGCGAAATAAAACCATTTGTTCCCTTGAAAATAAAAACATATCATAGCAAAGCGGTGCTTGCGAACAGATTGGAAGGATCAAAGAACCCAATCAACAGCCTTTACGCATCTTTTCGATAGAATATTGCCGCATTAAACCAATTTTTGAATGGATGGGTGATTATGGCAAACGTACTCAGTAAAGTATTTGGAACCGCCAACGACCGAAAAGTCAAGGCTTATCTCAAACGTGCCCAGCGTGTCAACGCACTCGAGGCACACTACGAAGCGATGAGCGATGAAGAACTTCAGTCGGCGTTTGCCGACTTGAAGGCTTCCGTGCAGGCAGGAGAGCAAACGCTCGATGATGTCCTCTACGACTCATTTGCGATCACACGGGAAGCGAGCAAGCGGGTGCTCGGACTCCGCCACTACGACGTCCAGCTCGTCGGGGGAATGGTGCTCCACGAAGGGGACATCGCCGAGATGAAAACCGGGGAGGGAAAAACCCTCGTCGCCACCCTCGCCGTCGCCCTCAATGCCATGACCGGACGGGGCGTCCACGTCGTCACCGTCAACGACTACCTCGCCCAGCGCGATGCCGACGACATGGGGCGTCTCTACAGCTTCCTCGGCTACACCACCGGCTGCATCACCGCCGGGATCGATGACGAAGCCGACCGCAAAGCCCAGTACGCCGCCGACATCACCTACGGCACCAACAACGAGTACGGCTTTGACTACCTCCGTGACAACATGAAAGTACGCGAAGATGAAAAAGTCCAGCGGGATCACTTCTATGCCATTGTCGATGAAGTGGACTCCATCCTTATCGACGAAGCCCGAACCCCCCTCATCATCTCCGGCCCGGCTCAGCGGGATCAAAACCACTACTACACCGCCAACACCGTCGCGCTCCAGCTTGAAAAGGGGGAAGAGCTCCCCGCCAAGCCCGGCGAAGACAAGAAAAGTACCGGTGACTTCACCGTAGATGAGAAAAACCGCACCATCGTCATGACCGAACAGGGACTCGAGAAGGCCGAAGAGCTCTTCGGGGTAGGCAACCTCTACAGCAGCGACAACGCCATCCTCGCCCACCACCTTGACCAGGCGCTCAAAGCCCACTATCTCTTCGAAAAAGATGTCGACTATGTCAACCGCAACGGGGAGATCGTCATCGTTGACGAATTCACCGGACGCCTCAGCGAAGGGCGCCGCTACAGCGAAGGGCTCCATCAGGCGCTTGAAGCCAAAGAGGGGGTCGTCATCCAGGAAGAGTCCCAGACACTGGCGGAGATCACGTACCAGAACTACTTTCGGATGTACGACAAACTCGCCGGGATGACCGGTACGGCGCAGACCGAGGCGACCGAATTCAGCCAGATTTACGGCCTCGATGTCATCTCCATCCCCACCAATGTTCCCGTCGAACGGATCGATCGCAACGACCTCATCTACAACACCGAAGAGGAGAAGATCGAAGCTACCGTCAAAAAGATCAAAGAACTCCATGCCAAAGGGCAGCCTGTCCTCGTCGGAACCGCGTCGATCGAGAAGAGTGAACTCATTCATGATGCTCTCACCAAAGCGAAAATCCCCCACCACGTCCTCAACGCCAAAAACCACGCCAGTGAAGCAGAGATCATCCTCAATGCCGGACAAAAAGGTGCTGTGACTGTTGCGACCAACATGGCAGGACGGGGGGTCGATATCAAGATCGACGACGAGGTGCGCGAGCTGGGCGGCCTCTTCATCCTCGGTACCGAGCGCCACGAGAGCCGCCGGATTGACAACCAGCTGCGCGGCCGCTCCGGACGGCAGGGGGATCCGGGGGAGAGCCAGTTTTTCCTCAGCCTCGATGACAACCTCCTGCGGATCTTCGGCAGTGAAAAGATCCGCAACATCATGAACAAACTCGGCGTCGAACGGGGCGAATACATCGACTCCAAACTCGTCACCCGCAGCGTCGAAAAAGCACAGAAAAAAGTCGAATCGATGCACTACGAGTCCCGGAAAAATATCCTCGAGTACGACGACGTCGCCAACCACCAGCGCAAAGCGATCTACGCCTTCCGCAACCAGCTCCTCGACCCCGAATACGACATGAGCGCCAAAGTAAACGAGAACCACCATGACTTCGTCCGGATGCTGATGGATCGGGTCGAAATCTATGCCGGGATGCCAAGTGAAGACTTCGACCTCGAAGGGCTCTGCCGGGAAATACATGAAAACAGCGGGGTCACCATCGACCCGGAAGAGCTCAAAGGGAAAGAGCCCAACGAAATCGAGGCGTATATCGTCGACAAAATGCTCGCTGCCTACGAAGAGAAAATGGCACCCTTCGACCCCGAACAGCGCAAAGAGATCGAGAGCATCCTCTACCTGCAGATCCTCGATCCTCAGTGGCGGGATCATCTCTACGAAATGGATGTCCTCAAAACCGGAATCGGCCTGCGCGGCTACAACCAGAAAGATCCCCTCACCGAGTACAAGCAGGAGAGCTACCGCCTCTTCGAGGCACTGGTGGATCGGATTAAGTTCGAAGCGATCAAACTCCTCCACCTCGTCGAATTCAATTTCGAACAGCCTGAATCCGATCTCGTAGAACTCGAGCAAAAACTTGACGCATTGGAAATTGCTCAGGATGAGATGGTTGAACATGGGTTTGAAACCGAAACGGCTGAACCGGAACCGGCCAAGCGCCAACCGTACGTCGCCGCCAAAAAACCCAAACGCAACGACCCCTGCCCCTGCGGCAGCGGGAAAAAGTACAAACACTGCTGCGGAAAAAGCGGCCCGAAAAAGGGTGACCTGGCCTGATGGCAGCCCCCCGCACAAACCGCCGCTTCGTCGCCACCTTCGTCCGGCACTATCTGCACTACGACAGGGACAATCCCTTTATCTTCATCTCCACCCTGCTGGCGTTTCTCGGGATCGCCGCCGGAGTCATGGTACTCATGGTCGCGATGGGGATCATGAACGGCACCTACACCCAGTTCAAAGACCGCCTGTTTGTGATGAACTATCCCCTCACCATCACGTCGTTTGACAAAGGGGTCAGCCAGGCCACCGTCGATGCGATCGCCGATGCCTTTCCCCGCCTCAAACTCAGTCCCTACTACAGCACCCAGGTGATCACCCGCAACGAAGATGCCGTCCAGGGGTGCATGGTTTTCGGGGTCGATTTCGACAAGGAATCACGCATCAACCCCGTCATCCGCAAAACCCTCACACCCCCCTTCCATGCCGATACCCCCTGGCGAATGATTGTCGGCGACGGGCTGGCCGTGGAGATGGGTGCTCGCAAAGGAGATAAACTCACCCTCTACTTTTCGGAGCAGCAAGCCGTAGGATTAGGCTCGATGCCGTTGCAAAAGCGATTTGTCATTGACGGAATCTTTGACTCGGGACTGGCTGCCTATGACAAAGCGATCATCTACACCACCCAGACCGCCCTGCGTACCCTCCTCCACCGTGATGCCCAGCTCTACGACGGCATCCATATCTACAGCGAGGATGCGATGCGCGACCTCCCCCGCATCCGAGCTATCCTCCCCGATGACCTCGACATCCAGGGGTGGTGGCAACAAAACGGCAGCTTTTATTCCGCGATGGAATTGCAGAAAAAAGCCCTCTTCCTCGTCCTGTTGCTCATCATTCTCGTCGCGTCACTCAATATCATCTCCTCGCTGCTGATGACCGTCATGAGCCGCCGCAGCGAAATCGCCCTCATGCGGATCCTCGGGGCAACCCGGCGGGAGATTTACCTCATCTTCTTCCGCCTCGGCCTCATCATCGGTGGACTGGGGATCGCTGCCGGTACCCTCTTGGGAGGCATCGGCATCTGGCTCCTCAAAACCTTCGACCTCATCACTCTCCCAGCCGATGTCTACGGCGACACCAAACTCCCCGTCGATCTCCTCTGGAGCGACTTCGGCTTCATCCTGCTGGGTGCGAGCCTCATCATCATCCTCTCAGCTCTCTACCCCGCCCGAAAAGCCGCCGCCACCGATCCATTGCATGTGTTGCGGAATGAGTAGAGACTACTGATTGATAATATGCGCCGGAGATTGTAGCGTCCGGATGAACATCCCAAACGGTGCAAGCAGGGTCTCCATGACGACATTTGTAGTAACCTTCGGATTCTCCAGTGTTCCGGTCACTTTGACCCCTGTAGTGATCGATTTGTCCTTGCCCATCAGGATATAGCCGACGATGGGGAGGGAGCCGATGAGTTTGCCGATCCCCCGGGCTGTCCGGACGGCGAGATCCATATTGATCGCTCCGTTGATCGTGCTGACGGTACCCTTTCCGGAGATCGATGCTGATTTGCCGTCGACATAAATCATATCGAAATACGTCCGGTTTTTGACCACGCGAAATTCGATCCGCCCCTCTTTGACCTCGAAGCCATCCTTGCTGAATCCCGGATCTTTGAGTGCCGCGAGTGCCGGGACGGTGTTGAAGAGGGCGATCATATTGTTGTACGTTTTGAAGCGGCTCACCGTCCCCCCGTCGATCGTGATCACCCCGCGCAGCGTCCCCTTGAGATTACCATGCAGATCGAGCGAATAGTGCCCGCCGGAGAGCCCGCCGAAGTTGATCAAGGCTCGAAGCATGGGGGCTTTGATCCGGTGGGCTTTGACTACGATAGCATTGCCGTTGAGATCCACGCGCACCGTGTCCCCATCTTTGGTCGCCACAAATTTGGTACTTTTCCCATGCACCTTCAGGTCAAAACGGTCCGTGAGCAAAACGTATTTTTCGTAACGGATCAGGGTGTTTGTCCCTTTGACATGAATTCTGCTCGAAGCACTCGAACCCTTCTTATTCTGATCCATCAATTTCTTCCCATCGATGTAGAGGTGATCCAGTTTGACGAGATTGTTCCTGCCGTCGTAAACAATGCGCCCTCCAAGCAACTTGAGAGAGACCGACTTCCCGTTGTACGTCCCGCTGAAAGGATACTGAGTGATAGAGCCTTTCTTGTCGTAGAGATAGCTGGTCGGCCACGTGGTTTTCCCGGAGAAGGTGTAGTGCTTGTTGTCCCGGGTCTTGACCGTCACTGCCCCCCCTTTGACAGGAACAGGCAGCCCTTTCAGGTACGGTTGTATCGGTCGGATATCCCCGGATGTCAGTGTGAAACCTTTGGTCTTGTTCAACACAATCTTTGTCTTGTATAGCGGCAGGTCGATCGTCGTCTTTTTCTTCCACTGGATCAGCACCGGTACTTTTTTCTTGTTTTTCATCAGCAGAAACGGCGATTTTTTGTCCCCAATCAGCAGACGCTTGATGTCGGCCGAGAGTTTGACCTTGGGGATATGATACTTGAACGTACCGTTCAGGACAGCACGCAGCCAGCCCGTATCGGCATCGATATGGTGCAGCGTCACACGGTGATCATCAAACGCCACTTCCCCCCCGCGAATCGTCATGGGCATACCGTAAAAAGAGATCTTCCCTTTGGACAACTGGGTACGCCCTTTGAAGTGTGTTTCCCCACTTCGCACCATCGTATCGATCACCGCCGATGTCCGCGTCTGACCGCTGCTCTGCCGAAGCGGAAGCGTCACCCCATACACTTTCAGTACTTTGGCTATGGTCGCGTCGTAGGGGGTTTTTGCTTTGAGCTCGAGATGCAGTTTGGAGGGTTTCGTGCCGAATATATTGGTCAGATAAAGGGTCGATCCCGCCAGACTGCGTTTGGCATAGGTGGGCTTTTGAAACGTATAATAGAGGACGTTTTTTTTCAAATGAACTTCAGCAGAAGCCACTTTGACCGGTTTGAGTGTATCTTCGAATCGTACCTCAGCCTTCCCCAGCCGTGCTTTTCCCGTGAGACGCATGGGATCAACCGCATACCCATCCTCCGTCATACGCAGTACACCGTCGAGGGAAAGGATCTGATAACGATCGGCCCGGATACGATCTTCAAGCCATTCACGGGTATCCGCATCGGCTTTGAGTAGGTCGAGGAGGGGCTTGATCTTCCCGAAAGGCTGGGTGGCCGCATGGAAACGAAGCGTATCGGCCGTCCGCTCCAGTTCCAGATTTCCGTTGATCCCCTGATGAGCAAACGTTCCTTTGAGATGCAGAAAATCTTTCCGGTAGTCGTAGCGATAAGATCCCTTCCACTCCACATGGTGTTTCTTGTCGCGAAACAGAGAAACCGATCCCTGTAAAACATCCCCATCACGCCGAAGCGTTCCGGCGACCTCATACGTGTTGCTGCTCAGATAGAGGACATTGTCCCGGTACACCACGCGATAATGTTCATCGAGCAATACCACATCATCGAGAGCAATGGAAGCAAAATAACGGGAGAGGGTTTTGAGGTGATCGAGCTGCTTACCGATGGCCACTTTGTCCGGAGCTTTGCGCTTCCCGGGGTATGAAAAGTAATGGATCCTGGCGATAAGCTTTTTATCGAGTTTCAGGTATAATCCCTGCACTTGGAAGCGCCCGATTTTCAACGAATCGATCGCCACCCCTTCCCGTAAAAAGTAGAGAGTTACCACCAGCAAAAGAGGAATGATGAGCAACGTATTTCGAATCATGGCATGGGTAGAAAGTATGGTTCTCTGGATGGTCATCGGGCTTCTTTTTTATCTGTCAATTCCACTGGAGGGGAGCCAAAAAAATATTCATCTCACGCCAGCATCTGTCGACGGCATTATAGCACAGCTACATCAAAAAGGGTATGATGTCGGGCCGCTGGATCGTCGCATCCTCTCAGCACTGGGCACTCCGATTGGCGGATGGGTTTATCTCGGGAAACACCGCATCGACCGGCTCGAACTCCTGGCGCGTATTGTCTCCCGCCGAAGCCATTTCACCAACGTCACACTGATTCCGGGAGAGACGACACCCCTCTTCCTCGATCACTTGGCCAAACAGCTGGAGATGAATGCCACACAGTTCACAAAATATTACCACCAGTTCAGCCCTTTCCCCGAAGCCGGTATCCTTGCCGACACCTACCATGTCCCCATGCACCTGCACGAAAAAGGGATCATGCGCATGCTGACGCATCTCAGCGAAAAGCGATATAAAACTCTGGCGCAGAAAAACCTCGGAACTTGGAATCCCAAAACCTGGCAGAAGATCCTCACCGTCGCTTCCATCATCCAGAAAGAGGCTGCCAATTCACAGGAGATGCCCCGCATCGCCTCAGTCATCTACAACCGCATCAAGCTCAAGATGCGTCTCCAGATGGACGGCACCCTCAACTACGGCCGCTACTCTCATGTCAAAGTCACCCCCCAGCGGATCCGCACCGACCGCACGACGTTTAACACGTACAAACACCGGGGACTCCCCGCCTCCCCCGTCTGCAACGTCTCCCTCCCCGCCATCGATGCCGCCCTCCACCCGGC
>WFSU01000124.1 GCA_015485845.1 Nitratifractor sp.
CGGGCACAAATGCCTGCACCACCTCACCACCCGCGCTGCTGCGCTCATAATTTCCGACATCGTTACGCTTCAAGACATATCCTTTAATAAGTGATTTTCTTATTAAAGGATAACGCATTAATGTTTAATAAGGGATTATGGAATTCTATGGTCCCGTCTTAAGATCCCAGCCCTCATCATATTTTGCTTGAATGTATTTGCTTCGTATTTTCAAACATAAACGTGATGAGGCATTATTCTTCAAATGAGCCGATTATCTATTGGAAAATTGGATTAAACCACCTCACGCGGAATCGACGGTGAGAGCATCGTGGTCATCTCATAGCTGATTGTCCCGAAATGGCGTGCTGCCGCCTGCGCGTCATCCATAACACAGACGACTTCTCGGTCCCCTTCAAGTGAAATGAAATCCATCGACACACGACCAAGGATCGGCAGCCCTTCCGCCGTAACATATGGCCGGGCAGCATCTCCTCGCAACCAGCCGTCTCCGTAGCCAAGATCGTACGTTGAAACCGTCGCAGATTTGGCAACAGTATAATCTCCACCATAACCAATCCGGGCTCCAGATGGGAGGTGACGGGTAGACGTACGCCCCGCATAAAGTGAAAGTACCGGTCGCAGCGGTACCGGATCGTACACTTCGGGGAGTTCATTGTATCCATAGATAGCGATCCCCACCCGCGCCATATCTTCGTTGAAGTGTTTTGAGCGCAGCAGTGCTGCGGAGTTGTGACTGTGGAAGCGGACATTTTTGAAACCGGATGAGCGCACGGTCTGTTTGACCGTTTCGAAGTTTTTCTTCTGCCAGTACCACTCACTGCTGAGGACATCGGCACTACGGTAGTGGGTCATCACCCCCACAAGACCAAGCGAGCGGTTCCGGATGATTGCCAGAGCCTCCTCGAGCTCCTCCATTACAATCCCGTTTCGGTGCATCCCCGTATCGACCTTGAGCTCAATACGTGCCGCCGGATCTATCGCCGAGAGCTGACGCAGATCGGTCACGGCAAATGAAAAGGTCTCATCGGGAAACGGTGTGCCATTCAGGATCAATATCTGGTCAAAATACGATCGGATCCTCTCCGCTTCCTCGACTGAGATTACCACTGCCTGCGTGATACCGTACTCGGCTGCCAACCCGGCCATGATCGTCAGACCGTGTCCGTAGGCATTGTCCTTGAGGACGACAGCCAGGCGTTCTTTTGAGCCTGCTTTCAGAGCCAATTGGTTAAGATTGTGGAAGAAATTGTCTTTGCTGATATGTATAGTTGCCATACGCAATTATAGTACAACGACATAAAAACAGAGAAGGGCTCCATGCAAAACCGTTTTTCACTTTTCATTTTTCACTTTTCATTCTGCGGGGCAGCGCAATGAGACGCCTCCGAGCCGAATGGGAATCCCACAACGTTATCCTCATGGCTTTCCCCCACGAAACGACCGACTGGGCACAATACGACGACTGGGAAGCGGTCACCGCGCCGTTTGTCCGAATCGCTCAAGCCGTAGCCTATTATCAAATGGTCTACATGCTCTGCCGGGATGCCGAAGCGATCAAACCTCTCTTTTGCAGCACGACGAACATTATCTTCCTTGAGGCTGACTACAACGATACATGGACACGGGATTACGGAGCATTGAGTATCGAAGAGGATGGGAGGAAAAAACTGGTCGATTTCACCTTTGACGGATGGGGCGGGAAATTTGAAGCGTCAAAAGA
The DNA here is from genome assembly GCA_015485845.1 of Nitratifractor sp. Taxonomy (GTDB): domain Bacteria; phylum Campylobacterota; class Campylobacteria; order Campylobacterales; family Sulfurovaceae; genus S017-3. The sequence continues at coordinate 1,724 of WFSU01000124.1, forward strand.
CAATGCCATCAACCGCTGGCTCTCCGGCAAAGGATTTTACGGGGGCGCCCCTCTCGAGAGGGTTGAATATATCCTCGAAGGGGGAGCGATCGACACCGACGGTGAAGGGACGATCCTCACAACACGTCAATGCCTTTGTCACCCAAACCGTAATGGTAGGGTTGACACTCATGAGGTCGAAACTATGCTGGCAGATACGCTCGGAATCCAACGAGTACTGTGGCTCGAGCATGGTTATCTCGCCGGGGATGACACCGATGGACATGTGGATATGCTGGCGCGGTTTGTCAACCCGACAACCATCACGTATGTCACCTGTGACAACCCGGAGGATGAGCACTACAAATCCCTCAAAAAGATGGAAGAGGAGCTCCAGAGTTTCCGAACCGAAGCAGGAGCGCCCTACACCCTCATCCCCTTACCACTCCCTGAGCCTAAATACAATAAAGAGGGAGAGCGCCTTCCGGCCACCTATGCCAATTTTCTCATCAGTAACGGTGCCGTTGTCTACCCAACTTACAGCGATCCAAACGATAAAAAAGTGGGAGAGATTTTGCGCGAAGTTTTTCCGGATCGGGAAGTAATCCCGATCAATTGCCTGAGTTTAATCCAGCAAGGGGGGAGTTTGCACTGTTCGACAATGCAGGTGGCGTATTAATTTCCGCCGAAATCCTGAGTCCAGTATATTTTGTATGTACCGCTGCCATCTTGAGCTGCACGTGATTCGTACATACCAAATTGGGTTAATTTAGGATTCATAATATTGGAGCAGTGCCCATGCGTACTGGCCATCCATCCCTCCATAACTTTCAGCCAGTAGTCAGAAGGGAGTACATAATTTGCTCCTGATGTCGCAATGTTCTCTGCTTTCAACGAACCGGCAAACCCGTTGTGTTCGATTCGCTCATCAAAGTGACTGCCTCTTCCAAGCCCCAGATCCTGAGCTGTTTTGTCGTTAACGGTACCGGAACCATCATGATTGTACCAGACGCTTTTGCGCATGTCTTCGCTGTGCTCTTCCGCCGCATCAGCCAGATGATCATTCCAAACCATATCCGGGCTGGATGGGCCGGTAATGGCTGCATCGTCGTTGCAGGTAATACTGAGTGATCGCAAATAATTTAGAATAACCAGATAGTTTTGCTGGACTTGAGGCGTACCGTTTTTGCTTGCATCATAGCCTGTTACATTACCGTCGGCGATTGCTTGAGTCAGGTTGATATCAACACCGCTATTATTGCTGTCGGTATTTGTAGTTCCATTGGTGTCACCACCTCCACCTCCACCGTTCTCAGCACCGCAACCGGCAACCATCAGTCCCAACACTAATGCAAATACAATTTTTTGATACATACCACCCTCCTGAAAGCATTTTCTGCTTTCATAAGTATAGCACAAAATCAAAAGGCTATAGAAAAGTGCCCGTCTGTGTTATCCACCAAATGTCTGAGTCCAATATACTTTAAACTTGTGATCACTGTCCTCCGGTGCCCGAGACTCATACATTCCGAAATCGGTAAAAGCCGGGTTCATGATAATTGAACAAGAACCCCGATCACTCTTCATCCAGTTTTCCATCTTTTCAACCCAGGTATTCGTCGGCGGTGCTTCATTTTTCTTCCACGTCTGGGCAATATTCTCAGCAGTCACCATCCCGGAAAATCCATTATACAGAATACGTTCTTGAGATGTGCTCTTTTTCCGAGGCGAAGCACGCCATCCGGTAATATCGTCTTCCGTTCCGGAACCTTCATGGGCATAAAAGTCATGTTTGGCCATGTCTTCACTGTGCTCACGGGCAGCAGATGTCAACTGGGTACTCCACACCAAATCCACATCAACAGGTCCGGAGAGGTGCTGAGCATCATTGCAGGTTACACTGAGGCTTCTCAGATAATTCACCACGGCAAGGTATTGGTCACTGATCGAGTCGTTGGCATCGTAGTTGGGTACATCGTCCAGTGTGATCTTAAAATTGCTGTCAACCACAGGGTGATCATTGCCCGGCTTATTGTCGTTGGTAAGGTCACAGGCCACAACTCCCAGCATCAGCAGAGCCGCTACCGATATCCGTTGTGCATACTGTCTCGTTTTCATTGGATCCTCCCTTGAAAGTATGATCTACTCAGATGGAGACAGGAACCTGGTTCTTCTGTGGGACCCCTGTCGGAGGTTTGCTGAACCAACCGTACATCGGCCATAAAAGGCTTAAGACGACCGTCACTATCCGACATGTAAGAGAAAATGAGAGAAAGGGTAGAAGAACTGTAACAGAAAGCAGGCAGTCCGAAAAAGGGCTCGGTGGCATTCATGGCTTTTCCTTGAAAATCTTTGGAATAGTAATGATGCAACCCGGCTCTCTTCTCTCCCCAAGATAAAAGACCCGTAGCTTTCCGTCCTTGCTTTGCAACAAGTTTGGCTTTTAATCAGATATCCTATTATACCATAACTTCCTATTATTTGGCAAGAGCATGGGGGGGAGAAACGGATCAAAGTTGTCCACATATTGCAAAAGGATATCCACTCCCGGGAGAGGGTGGATAAAAACTCACTGCCCCCCAAACTCCTGAGACCAATAGAAGCCGTAGTCGCTTCCTTCTTTCTCAACCAGTGCCATGCCCACTTCGGTAAAGGCAGGATCCATCAAATTGGCACAGTGATGATCACTCTCCAGCCAGGCATCCACGGTCTCTTGAGCCGTCGCATAGCCTGCGGCAATGTTTTCACCGGCTTTGCGGTATTGAGTGTATCCGTTGTTCCGAATCCGCTCACTGAAGCTGCTGCCGCGTCCGAGTGCCTGATCCTGAGCCGTGGTATCGGTAGCTGTCCCTGAACCGGTGTGAGAGAACGTATTGCTCTGAGCCATATCGTTGCTGTGCTCATACGCGGCATTATCCAGACGGACATTCCAGGTCAGAGCCGGAGCAGGATCAAACACACCCATGGTACCACAATCCTGTGTCTCAGCCCGAGCAGCGTTGAGCAGATCGAGGTACTCTTGCTGCAAAGCGGCAGAGACTTTAGACGTGGGCTCTGTTACCGCAGGGGTTTGGGTCTCCGTATCAGGTGTTTGTGCTGTCGGCGCTGTCGGGGTGACAGGAACACTGGGGTGATTGGGCTGTGCGGATGTCACTTCAGGGCTGACGACTTGACTGCCGTCGGCGTTGCATCCGGTGAAGAGGAAGGTCGCAGCGGCAGCGGCGAGAATTAAGGTGCTTTTTGAGAAAGTAAGTGTTTTCATGACGTTTATCCTTGCTATGGGTTAGATAGCAAAGCCTCAAACGACGAGAACAAGGGGAGGATACATTGCATGGGGGAATGCAATGGCGGCTCGGCTGTCTTCCCGTACTTGGGGAGACCCGTGGCTTTCCGTCCCTGCTTCGCAACAGGTTTGGCTTTACTTTAGATATTCGTAGTATACAAAGAAATAGTCAAAAAAAAGTCAAGTTTTGTCAGAGATTGGCTACACTAACAATATGAAAACAGCATTGATCCAACAGGTATACCACCTCAGCCCGGAAAAGACGATACGCGAAACGACCGATAAAATCGGTCTTGCCTCCAAAAATGGAGCCGATCTTGTTGTCCTCCAGGAACTCCATCAGCATGAATATTTTTGTCAAAGCGAGGAAACAAAATATTTTGACTATGCACAAACCTTTGACAGGGATGTCGCTTACTGGAGCTCTGTCGCCCGAAAAAATGGGATTGTGCTGGTCACCTCCCTGTTTGAAGCCCGGGCTCCAGGACTCTACCACAATACAGCCGTGGTCTTCGATCGTGATGGTTCGGTTGCCGGTCGATACCGAAAAATGCACATCCCCGACGATCCGGGTTTTTACGAAAAGTTTTATTTCACCCCCGGCGATACCGGCTTCGAGCCTATCGATACCTCAGTAGGACGTCTCGGAGTCATGGTGTGTTGGGACCAATGGTACCCCGAGGCGGCACGCATCATGGCGCTCAAAGGGGCAGAAATGCTTATCTATCCCACTGCAATCGGATGCTTTGACAGCGATACAGACGAAGAGAAGCAGCGCCAACGGGAGAGTTGGATCACTATCCAACGCAGCCATGCCATTGCCAACGGTATTCCGGTGTTCAGTTGCAACCGCGTGGGATTTGAACCCGATCCAAGTGGCGCCTTAGAGGGGATCCGTTTCTGGGGGAGCAGTTTTGTCTGCGGAGCGCAGGGAGAGATACTGGCTCAGGCCAATACGGAGGATGAGACGATCCTCTATGCTGACCTTGATTTGAAGCGTACCCGTGAGGTACGGGATATCTGGCCGTTTTTTCGTGATCGGCGTATCGAAGAATACGACTGCATCGGGCATCGCTTCTGCGATTAGGTTTTAGTACCCCCCACTCTATTTTTCCACCACAAGAAGGCAAACATCAACCCCGGTGTCTTCGCGACCGATTCATCATAGATAAATGTTTCCGCTTCAGCCGTAGGTAATTCGATCACCTCGATCTGTTCCTGATCGATCCCGCCTCCTTCACCGGCATGCATCGTTTCATCCACTTCGGCATAGTACAACGTTTGCCGGCTGCCGGCAAAGCCAACCGAGGTATGGAACGCCGTTACTCTCTCGATCGTCTCAAGCGGTACATCGTACCCACACTCCTCAAGAATCTCCTCCCGGGCAATGGCTTCAAGTGACAACTTCTTGTCCACCAATCCAGCACACAGCTCGACCGTCATCCCGTCACCGTTATTGAGGTAAACGGCCGGACGAAATTGTTTGACGAGGATAAAAGTATCATGCTCCCGGTGCCAGATGAGGATCGCCACGCTGTCGTAGGCTTCGACCACTTCCCAATCTTTGGGGGTACCATCCTGCTCATAGGTTGCAAGATTCGCCTGAACATATACCGGGTTTTCAAGGGGGCGCAGTGTAAAGTTTTCAATCATCGTCTCTCCTTCATATCAAAATAACTCTGGCCAATCCGAGGAAGGCAAAGAAGCCAACCACATCGGTCACCGTCGTCAACAGCACCGAGCTGGCCACTGCCGGGTCGACTCCGACACGTTTAAGCCCCAGTGGGATGATGGCACCGAAGAATCCGGCAAAGAGTAGATTGATGATCATTGCCAGACCGATCACAACCCCCAGCCTCGTATCATGGAACCAGAGCAATGCGATGACCCCCATCGCCAATGCAAAAATCAAACCATTGAGCAAGGAGACCAATACTTCCTGCCGAATCGCCCCTTTGGCCTCACTCCAGCTCAACTCCCCCAGGGCAATTTGACGCACCATGATGGTCAACGACTGTGTTCCGGCATTTCCCCCCATGGAAGCGACGATCGGCATCAGCACCGCCAGTGCCACATACGCCTGAATCGTCTCATCGAAAAGTCCGATCACCACGGAAGCCAGGATGGCCGTCAAAAGATTGACCCCCAACCATACCGCCCGTTTCTGTGTGATGGTCTTGATGTCCCGTTCTTCTTCAGCCTCTTCGTTGACCCCGGCCATTTTATACATTTGCTCAGTCGCACGGTCTTCGATGATATCATACATGTCATCCGACGTGATGCGCCCGATCAGTTTGCCATGACTGTCCGTCACCGGCAACACCACCAGATCGTAATCTTCAAAGAGTTGTATCACATCATCCATCGGCTCTTTCGCCTGGATGGACTGAACCATTTTATGACTTTCGTCAAAATAATCACGAAACGTTCTCTCGAACTCAAATGTAATCAACTCCTCAAACGACACCGCACCAATAAGAAACCCAAATTTATCCACGATAAACACTTGATAAACATTGTCCAGCTCCCCTTCACCCTTCAATCGACGCAATCGTGCAATCGCCACATCGATCGGTTCATCCAACTCCGCACGGAAAAGTTCGGTTTGCATCCGAGAGCCGGCTTCATCGTCTTCGTAAGTTTTAAGTCGTTCAATCTCTTCGACATCTTCATCATCAAGGTTGGAGAGGATTTCCTGCTCTTTGGCTTCGTCGATCTCTTCAATATCCTGCATCAGATCGGCGGCATCATCCGAATCCAGTTCGTCGACAACATCCACCAGTTTGGGGACGGAGAGAGCTGAAAGGGCTTCATCCTTGAGATTTTCTGGAAGTTCCAACAGGATGTCCCCAAGGTATTCTTCGGGGATTTTCAGGATGTATGCCAGGAAATGCTCCGAACTCTCCTCGTGATACACTTGTCGCAGGATCTTCGCCAGTTCGTTAGCATGGTGGTGTTCAAACGCCTCGGGATGCTCTATCAGCTGTCCGAGCAGTGCTTTCCCCTCCTCCAGGTGTATCGTCTCAGCCATGATGATCTCCTTGTTGCGTTTCTCCATCGACCGGGATCTCGTTGATAGGAATCATCGTGCGATTCCGTTCGCTCCATTGCTCATTGTCGGTGGTCTCTTGCCGGATCAACGTATGCAAACGCTTTTTCATTGCCCGTGCTCCCCGGATACGTACAGCACGTTTCCGAGTGACCGGGTAAGTTTTCATCACCGTGTGTTTTACGACGACTGAACGGGTTTTCCCGATACCTTTGCGAGCGATATAGTGCAACGGATCGACCGGCTTGCCATGATGATAGAGTCCAAAATGCAAATGAGGTCCGGTACTCCGACCGGTACTACCGACTTTGCCGATTACTTGCCCCCGTTTGACGTGCTGCTTCAACTTGACCAGTATCTTGCTCTGGTGTGCATACAACGACACAAAGCCTCCACCATGATCGATCTTGACTACCTTACCGTACCCACGCATCCATCCGGCATACACCACCCGGCCATCATTGACCGCCCGCAGAGGCGTCCCCCGCTTCGCACCAAAATCGACTCCAAAATGGGGGCGATACTTATGAAGGATCGGATGCCATCTCCGATACGTAAAACGGGAAGTGATACGCGGGTGATCCAATGGCATCCGGAAACGTGCTGAAGGAACTTTGCGTACGGTCGTGTACGTAAAAGGGCGTTTCTCGTTTCGGGTGATTGTAACCGTTTTATCCACGCCACGATACACTTCCCCTTTGGGTGTGACAAACACGAAATGCTCCTTCCCATGTGTGTCAATAAGCGCCGCTTTGATCCGGGGTGTGCCCAGAGGTCTGCCAAGACGCTCTTTCTGAGCATACGCAAAAGCCACATGATCATCGGGCTGCAACGTTCGAAAAGAGAGATCCCCTTTGTAAAGCTGTGCCAGAACATAACTCAAACGCGGATAATGTGTGTGACGATCGATCTGCTTGTGATAACTGTCAAGGATTGGAAAACTCACGGCGTCTTTAACTTCCCGAAATACGATCGGAACGATGTCAAACCGATACTCTCCCGTTCGCTCCCGACGAAGTTGAATCTGCATCTCTTCCCCTATTGGAATCAACGCTTGCAATACCACTCCGTTATCCCGCAACTCATAATAGCGCTCCCCAGCCTCTATCTCGGTCACATACTGCATATCCTCGGCTGTAATTGTACGGAGCAGTTGGGTCTGGTTGTGATCGGTTAAATACTGCGGAAAGGTACGGCCGGCCGGCCAATTCAGCTCGTATACACGGGCAGGAAAGACTAAACTGAACAAGAATGCCCATCCCAATACTATCCGCATGACCGCCTCCAGTATTTTTCGCGTATTATATCCATCCAAAGTGGAGTTTTATCTTTTGGTTGTATAATCATCGGACACCAACAGAAGGCACACGTTTATGGAGACCCGACACACTGAAGCCCTGCAAGCCATCGTCGGCGCAGAGAACCTCTACACCGATGCAGCGCACCTTCGCGCCTACAGCTACGACGCTACCCGCACCCATTACCGACCCGAAGCAGTTATCTTCCCTCGTGATGAAGACGATGTACGCCGTATCCTGACCTATTGCAATGCTCACAAGATTGTGATCACGGCACGGGGTGCCGGGAGCGGGTTCACCGGGGGAGCCCTGCCCAAAAACGGTGGTATCATCCTTGCGATTGAGAAACACATGAACCGCATCCTCAATGTGGACATGGAAAACATGCTCGCTACCGTCCAGCCCGGTGTGGTCAACAAAGATCTCCAACGCCACGTCGAAGCTCTCGGGCTCTTTTACCCTCCCGATCCCGCCAGCGAAGAGTACTCAACCCTCGGCGGGAATGTCAGCGAAAATGCCGGAGGAATGCGTGCCGCCAAATACGGTCTCACCAAAGATTACGTTATGGCCTTGCGTGCCGTACGAGCCAACGGTGACGTCATCCGCGCCGGGAAACATACTATAAAAGATGTCGCCGGCTACAACATCGCCGGCATTCTCATCGCCTCCGAAGGGACACTGGCTGTCATCACCGAAATCACTCTCAAACTCATCCCCAAACCCAAATTCACCCAATCCTACATGGGAATCTTCCCCTCGGTTGAAGATGCGATGAATGCTGTCTTTAAATCCCTTGCCGGCGGCGCCAATCCTGTCGCCATGGAATTTCTTGACAACCTTGTCGTCCATGCCGTCAAAGAGAAGATCGGCATCGAACTCCCGGAGGATGCCGGAGCATTGCTGATTGGGGATGTGGACGGCAACGTTCCTGAAGAAGTGACTTTCCAGCTTAAGATCCTCGAAGAATCGTTTCGTGCCAACAGTGCTCAGGAGTTCCGCATCGCCGAAGATGCTGCCGAGCGGGATCGCCTCTGGGTCGCCCGCCGCAATGCTTCTCCCTCGGTTACCCTCTACGGTACCAAAAAGCTCAACGAAGACATTTCTGTCCCCCGCAGTAAACTCCCTGAAGCGTTGACAGAGATTTACAAAATCGGTGACAAATACGATCTTAAAGTCCCCTGCTTCGGCCATGCAGGAGATGGCAATATCCATGTCAACGTGATGTTGGACGGCAGTGATCCAGTGCAGCTGGAAAACGGCCACAAAGCGATCCGGGAAATTTTCCAGTTGGTGGTGGAACTGGGAGGTACCCTCAGTGGTGAACACGGTATCGGATTGAGCAAAGCAGCATTTATGGACATTGCTTTCACCCCTGCCGAGCTGCAACTTTTTCGGGAAATCAAACAAGCCTTCGATCCGAACAACATCCTCAACCCCGGCAAAATGGGTCTGCCCGACTAAGGAACACGTGTGAAACGCCTCCTCGTCACTTACTATATCTTCATCCGGGATTTTTTCAAGGATCTCTTCGATGATCGTCTTGGATTTTACGCAGCCAGCATGAGTTGGAGCACCCTCTTTTTTATTATTCCGTTGCTGGTGATCATCCTGTCGATCTTAACCTATCTCCCCATTTTTGACAACGTCTATGCTCAGATTCACGATCTCATGGCTCAGAATTTCCTCCCCACCAACTCCCGGATCATTATGAGCCATATCGACACGTTTGTTGACAATGCAGGCAAGATGGGACTGATGGGGATCGGGTATGTTCTGTTCGCAGCAGTCATGTTCTTCCGAGATTACGATCACGTGGTCAACGACATCTTTGATGCTACCCCTCGCACGCTCATGGGATCACTGCGTACCTATGCCATTTTGATTCTACTGGTTCCTCTGCTCACTACCGGTTCTTTCTGGGTCAGTACGCTGATTGAAGCCTCCCCGGTCAACGCCGGACTCCACCTCTCCATCCTTCTCCCGTTTCTGATCATCTGGGGACTGTTCTATATCACCTATCAACTCTCCCCCAAAGAACAGATCAAACCTGCCTCTGCCCTCATCAGCTCTTTTATTTCTTCCCTTATCTGGTATCTGGCTAAAAGTGCCTTTCTCTTCTACGCACTCCACAATCACACGTATAGCAGTATCTACGGAGGGCTGAGTACCCTGCTCTTTTTCTTCCTGTGGATTTACATCTCCTGGGCCATCTTCCTGCATGGTTTACGTCTGTGTTATCTGCTGGACAAAGAGGAGGAAGTGAAGGCGATGTAGCTACAACCTTCCTGCTTTTTCATCTTTCATCTTTCATTTTTCACCAGAAAAGATACCCGACATACCCCACCGCTGCCACCAGTAACATTCCCATCGCCCACCGTTTCCATATCGCAATCAAAGATAGCACACCGTACCCGACCACTCCCCACCATGGTAACAAGTGTTCACTACCTGCCTTCGGGAAAGAAAACAACCAGACCAGCAAGCTATCCAGCACTCCCCCATGCCCGACAAGATGCAAAACCATCGACAGCGGGTAAAAAACGATAAACCCTAATGACAAGAGAGGTGACAACAGTTGCCAGATAGTTGTCACCCCGAAGATACCGTGTACCAACGGCTGCATTAGGACGAAGATTCCCACCGGGATACACACCAGAGCAACCAGATTCCGTGATGCTTTTTGACAATAGGACAACACCAGAAAAATGTAAAAAACTCCGGCGATCGAAAGCCAGAATCCAAGGGAAACAACCAAAGGAGGAAACAACGCGAGCAACACAGCTGCAATGATCGCCAGAAACGTGAAACTCACCAGTTCGATCCCCATCAGCACCATTCCCCACCCCACAAGAAGCATGGTATACGAGCGCACTAACGAAGGAGGAGAGCCTGTCAACCACAGATACACACCGAGCAGAACCATGACCACCATCCCCACATCAGCCAGGGCATGACGCCAAGGGAAATAGCGCTGCTGCATCGGACGATACATCCACAACAACACCCCATACAACACTCCCCAGAGGATCCCGAGGTGAAACCCACTCAACGCCACGAGGTGACTGACCCCAAGCCGGGCAATCGGCTCCCGCAGCTCTTTGGGGATCGGACTCGCCCAGAAGATGCCATTGTAAAATGCCTGCATCATGGGGAGTGTGTGCTGGCTGTTTACCCATGCTTCCAAATGCGAGCGCAGGCTGGACTCCGGCGTCTCCACCCGTTTGATCCGACTCTTGCAATACATACCGCCGAGATAATCCCAAAACCCAATCTTCGTTCCCGGCAACAGCTGCAGATAGAGGTGCATCCCCCGACGCAAATCCTGACGGTATGCGGTTGTGTAAATCACTCTCCCCTGATCACTGTTCAATTTGAGGACAACGTAGGTTCGACCCTTTCGTGTTTTGGGGTATGTATTGATGATCGTAGCATGGGTATAGACAAACGGCTGAGCGATGAAAGAACGATAGTCATGATATGCCCAGCCCAGCCGCAACATCAAAACGGAAACAAACAGGAGAAGGGTAAGGAGAAATTCTCGTCGCGTTACAAAGAGCTTTGGTTTCTCAAGCACCACAAAAGCTCCCTTGTTGATTCACTATTCACACCTTATAGGTTTTCACCTCACTAAACAATACGCTGACGCGTTTAGTTGGGCTGAAGCCCAAGCCCCTTTGGTCGGCTGAAGCCAACCCTACAGATATACCAAAATTTCTAACTTCTAATTTCTAACTTCTAATTCTCAAATTGTTGGTATCTCAAAGTTCCCTTCCCGCATATCGATATTCCCCTCTTCATAGATCACTTCAAACGGTGCCGCTCCCCCTTTGTCCGCATCAACGAAACGGGTATAACGCTTCTGAAACACCAGCTCAACGGTACC
>WFSU01000125.1 GCA_015485845.1 Nitratifractor sp.
GCGATCCCGAGAAACAGGAGCCCGCCGCCCAGGGCAAACACACTCACCGGCACATGATACACATCCCCAATAAAATACCCGGCGATCAACAGCAGTAGAAACAGCCAACTGAACCGAAAGAGTGTTTTGGAGGCGAGCACAGAGTCGGGGTCTTTGAGCAGGTCAATCTCTACCCGTGCCGGGATGTCCCGTCTCAACAGCAACCATAGCACTCCAATCGAGACGACGGTACTGACGATGTAAGGGAAGATCATATGGGCAAAGTACGTCCCGAATCCTATGTGAAAATAATCGGCGGTGACGATATTGGTGAGGTTGGAGAAGACAAACGGCAGTGAGGCGCTGTCGCTGATGAACCCCCCGGCGAGGATAAAGGCGAGGATCGTGCGGGCGTTGAGCTTGAGGATGCGCATCTTGGCGAGGAGGATCGGGGTGAGGATGAGAGCCGCTCCGTCGTTGGCAAAGAGCGCAGCCACCAATGCCCCGAGCAGCAGGGAGAGGACGAACATTAGATGCCCCCTCCCCCCGGAGAGTCGCGCCATTTGGATCGCTGCCCATTCAAAAAAGCCGATAGCATCGAGCACCATCGAGAGAAGGATGATTCCCACAAACGCCAGCGTCGCATCCCAGACGATTCCGGTGACTGTCCAGACATCAGCCATACTCACCACGCCAACGAGGAGCGCTGCAATCGCCCCCATCACAGCCGTCGTACCGATCTGTAGCCCTTTGGGCTGCCAGATCACCAGCAGGAGTGTCACGAGGAAGATCGCCGAAGCAAGGATCACTATCTTGTCTCCTCAGCCGGTGCACTGCATGTGATAGAGAGCTCCGGATTATCAATCGCCAGATAGCGGATCTCTTCCAGCACCTGCTGACGGAAACGGTCAAGGGGCGAACGGATACTGTAGTATGCCCAGCGCCCTACTCGCTCGACCCGGAGGAAACCGGCATCCTTGAGAATCTTCAGGTGCCGGGAAACGCGCGACTGGATCATCCCGAATGCCTGCTCGATGTCGCAGACACATACCCGCCCGTTGTCGTAGATAAATCGGAGGATTTTGACGCGTGTCTCGTCGTTGACCGCGCCGATAGATTGGAGGAATATGTCCATGGTAGCCCCGTATTTTTTGGGAAATTATACCGTAATATTATAGATAGATCAAGATAGATTGATGAATGATCACCGACTCACCAGCACCGCCATATCTACCAATCGCTCGGTGTAGCCCCACTCATTGTCATACCAGGCCAATACCTTGACGGTATTGCCATCGACGACACTGGTCATATCCGGCACAAACGTCGCGCTGTACGATGAGCCGACGAAATCGCTCGAGACCCGCTTGTCATGGTCGATCTCGATCAGGCCTTTGAACGCACCTTCGGCTGCTTTTTCAAACGCAGCGATCACCTCCTCTTTGGTGACCTCTTTTTTCACATTGACCGTCAAATCAACAACCGAGACGTCGGTGGTAGGGACGCGCATGGCGTAGCCGTTGAGCTTACCCTTGAGGTGAGGCATCACCAGACCGATCGCTTTGGCCGCTCCGGTGGTGGTGGGGATCATGTTGACTGCTGCGGCGCGGGCGCGGCGGAAGTCCTTGGCGTGTTTGACATCGAGGAGGTTTTGGTCGTTGGTGTAGGAGTGGATGGTGGTCATGAGACCGTTGTCGATCCCGAAGGCATCATCGAGGACTTTGCACACGGGTGCGAGGCAATTGGTGGTGCAGCTGGCATTGGAGACGATGGCCTGCCCGGCATAGTCGTCGGTGTTGATATTATAAACAAAGGTGGCCGTCTCATCGTCTTTGGCCGGGGCGCTCATGACGACACGCTTGACGCCGTTTTTGAGGAACGGTTTGGCTTTTTCGGTCGTGAGAAAAACACCGGTACACTCCAGGACTACTTCAGCTCCCTTGGAGCCAAAGTCGAGTTTTTCCGGATTGCGTTCACTGAAAATGTGAACGTTCGTGCCGTTGATACGCATCGTCTCTTCATCAATGATCTCCACCTCGGCACCGCGATGGACGGTGTCGTATTTGAGCAGATACGCCAGCATCTCGAGGGAGGCGGTGGTATTGATGGCGACGAGCTCCGTGTCGCTGCGCTCGGTGAGGATTTTGATTGCGATGAGGCCGATACGACCGGTGCCGTTGACGGCGGCTTTGAGTGCCATGATGATTCCTTGCAAATTTTAATATGTAATTATACTTTAGGGGCTATAATTCGGGACTGAAAACCTAATAGGAAAATAGTATGAACAAAAATCTTGGGTTAAAAGAACTCATCGCCATCGCCGTTGGAGGGATGGTCGGAGGAGGAATCTTCACGATCCTGGGTATCTCTGTCTCGATGGTAGGTTTCCTCGCTCCCTTTGCCATCGCGCTGGGTGGGGTGGTTGCCCTCTTCGCCGCTTACTCTTATGTCAAACTTGGGGTCTATTATCAGGATGAGGGGGCGACGTATGCGTTTTTCAAACGCACCTACCCCGACTCCCATCTCGCGGCCTCCTTTATAGGGTGGTATACCATCTTCGGCTACATCTCCACGCTTGCCCTCTACGCCTACACCTTCTCCTCCTACGGCATCAGCGGTTCAGAGTGGGCGCATAACGAGTGGGTCCGCAAGGGGGTCGCCATCGCCATCATCTGGACGTTTGCCGGGATCAACCTCTGGAGTGTCAAGGGGATGGGCAGGATCGAAGATCTGATGGTGTATATCAAACTGGTAATTTTGTTTGTGATCTCCCTCTTGCTGATCTACTATGGCAAGACCGACATGCACACCTTTGGTCAGACCCTCATGCAGGATTTTGACCGAACGCCTCTTTTGCATATTCTCACCGTCTCTTCGGTAACGTTTGTCGCGTACGAAGGGTTTCAGCTGGTGATCAATGCCGTCAAGGAGATGGATCATCCCGAACGCAACATCCCCCGTGCGATCTATGGAGCCGTGTTCCTCGTGGCCGCGATTTATTTTATCATTGCTTTCGCGGCGGTGGTCGCTATCCCGGCACAGGATTTGATCCACAACAAAGAGTATGCCCTAGCCGCCGGAGCCGAAGCGATCATGGGGCATCTTGGACGCGATCTGGTCATCGTCGGTGCCGTGCTGGCCACCTCCTCGGCAATCAGCGGGACGATGTTTGGCTCTTCCCGCCAGATGGCACGCATCGCCGATGACGGGTATCTCCCCGGCACGCTCAGTCATCGCAGGGGGATGATCCCCACCTACGCCATTCTTGCCATGGCCGCCACCGCGTCAACCCTGATTTTCGTCGGAGGACTGCGGCTGATCCTTGAGTTTGGGAGCATCACGTTTCTCCTCGTCTCCCTCCTCATGGCTGTGGCAAACTTCAAAATCCGCCACGCCACCCACTCTTCGACCCTCTTTACTCTCATTGCTATAGCGGGCTTAAGTATCGGATCGATCCTCATCCTGTGGTATGAGTACAAAACCAAACCGGAACAGATGCTCTTTATCCTCATCCTCTACGGTATATTGACGCTCGGGGCGTGGGGGTACAGCCGAATAGCTGACACCAAAAAATTTGGAAAAATGACGTAAGATTTACCCTTCCGGGATATAATACGTCCAAACAAAAGACAAGGAACAACCATGACACCCGAACAACAAGAAATCACCAAACGCAAAGCAGAGATCGCATCGGAGCTCAAAGCACTTTTCAACACCAACATGAAAATCTCCGACTGGGACATCCCTGAGGCCGATGATCAAACGATCGCTACGCTACTTGTAGAGGTGATGCAAGAAGCCCTCGATAAACTCAAGGCAGACATTGCACGAGGCGATTATGATACCTATTGATTCATCCCCATCATGAGTAACAAACATCCCATCGACCCCAAAGATCTCATGGCAGTCGAACGTGCCACAACAGGGTTGATCGGCACAGCAATCTCCTTGATCGTCCTGGGCTTTGTCGTAGAAAAATTTGAACTTTTTCTTCATATCATGTCGCTGGGTATTGATGGTAAGAAACACGCCAGACTTCCACAGCTATCGCACATTGATTTCTACAACTACCTAGGTATCGGCATCGTCACCGCCGGCATCATCCTCTCCCTCTACACCTACCGCTACTACACCCGATGGATCGGAGCACTGGAACGTCAGGAGATCACTACCGACAAACCTGTCTATTTCTGGTTGGCCATTTTTGTGGCATTGATCGGGGTGGTTCTTTTGGCCAGTATGCTGGTTATTTAGCCTCTTTCTTCAATGACTGGAAATAGTGAAACATGGCCAATTCCCCGAAAAACGGCCCAAAAATGTGTAGAAACGGTACGAAATAAAACAACACACTGACCAGACTGATCACGTAGATGGCCGTGCGATGCTCCTTGAGCTGTGCCGCATTGGGCCTGTCATAGGTCAGAGCAAGCGCATCGTGACTCATCGTATCTTTGACCAGCCAGCCCCACAAGGCTGTCTGCACGATCAGGTTGAGCACCGGGATAAAGAGCAGCGGAAAAGCGATCAAAGAAAGACCAAGATAGATCACTGTATCTTTGAGCGTGACCCCGATCGAAGAGAGCCAATGCGAGCGGACGACTTTCTCCTCGGGAAAATGACGACGCGCCATACTGGCCAGCAACGGTTGACTCATCAAACTGGTCAGAAAAAGCAAGGTGATGATCATCGCATTGTAGATCACATAGAGCCCCACCAGTGCTGCCAGACCTTTCTCAACCGTCTCAAACGGCAGCCAGGTGAGGAGCTTGAGAAATTCCTGATAGATCATCTCCCCCTTGAAAAACCATACCAAGCCCCATAGGAGAGCACTGCCGATCAGGATAAGAATCGAGTAGGAGCTGTAACGCTCTTTGGAAGTCGTGCGGAGCATAACGTTCCCAAAGAAAGCATAGATCAGTGCAAACGTCAGCAAAACAAACTGAAACCATAAAAAAGCAGAGAGCATCCACGCACCGTTGCTTCGCACCATCGAAAAGGGAATGTATTCCAACACAGCAGAGCCCAGAGCGATCAAACTCTCCTGAAACATCCCGCCGACCAGCAGCCAGAACGCCGTGACGATCAGTCCGCTCAGTAGAGCGATTTTGAGAATATCCCATCGCAACAACTCACCAAAAGCTGCGGTAATGGCATGCATAGTCCGTTTCATTGTTGTCCTTTTCCGTTAGAGATGCAGCATGAACATTTGGAAAAACCCTCCAAAAATCATGCTCATAAAGCCAAAGACGAAGTAGATCACTATCATCGCCGGAATGGCAGCAAAAGCCAACTTCACCAGTAGAACCACCAGATCCATGAAGGGGATATCAACCCCCTTGATGATCACATTTTGTTTATCATATTCCATTATGAGACTCCTTTTGTGATGTGTTCGATTTCATCCTCGACTTTTTCGAGGATACCGATGGAGGACTGTTTGCGCACGACCCGCTGAGTGGTCATCCTCAGGGCAACTTCAATCGCAAACGCCAACAGAAAACCTCCGGCAAGATAATACCCCACTCCGGGAAGATGCTTCGAAGTGTAGCTCAAAGCCAGCACAATGGCCGTCAGTGTCCCAATGATGGCCAGCACCACGATCAGGCGCGACGCACCGGTCTTTCCGATCTTGAAAAGATGCCCGATGTGCACCAGCATGTGGATAAACAGGATTGAGATCGATCCGATCGCCGCGATCTGCGTCAAGTCAAAAAAAAGGACAAACGCAATCAAAAAGATTGTACTCACGACCAACCCCTGTGTGCTGTGCCAGACATTGCGCTCATAGACTTTGGGGAGTTCTCCGTTGACCGCCATTTGGTAGGTGATGTTGGTCACGGCATAGAGGCTCGCGTTGATCGACGAAGCGGTTGAAATCAGAGCCGCGATCCCCATGATCACGAAACCCGTCTGCCCAAAGGCCGGTTTAACCGCTTCCGCCAATGCATAATCCTGCGCCTTGATCACTTCCGGCAGCGGCAGGTTGCCAAAGACGGCGAAGGTGACCAACACATAGAGTGCCATCACCAGCAAAATGGCGGTGGTCATGGATCGGAGCATCAGTTTGCCAGGATCGGGCATATCTTCAGCCGCATTGGTGATGACTCGAAATCCTTCGTAAGCAAAAAAGGTCAACGCAATGGAAGAGAAGACATTGAGCACCGGCGGGGCATCTTTGAGGCTCAAGAGCTCCGGCCGGATGTAAAAAAGGGCGAGTACGGCAAACAGAGTAATGATGGTCAGTTTCGTGATAACGATGATGTTCTCACTGCGGGCGATGAGGGCGCTTCCGGCCAGATTGATCAGCATAAAGATGATCAGTATCCCCGCCGCGAAACCATCGGCCCAGAGAGGACTGTCGGCTCCGACGGTGAGCATCGCTGCATACGTGCCGAAGGTCTTGGCTACCATGGCGATAGCCACCATCGCCGAGAGATAGGCAAGTACCGAAGCCGAACCGGAAAACACTCCCTCGTTGTAACACTGCACAAGGTATTCGACCATGCCGCCCCGACTGGGATAGGCGACCGCCAGCTTGGCAAACGAATAACTACTCAGCAAAGCAATAACCCCGCCAAAGAGAAAAGAGACCCATACGAGATTGCCCGCAATGGCTCCCGCTTCACCAAGGAGGACGAAGATCCCCGCCCCCACCATTGAGCCGATCCCGAGAAACACCGCACTCCAGAAACCGAAGGCTTTTTGCTGTCCCATATTCTTCC
>WFSU01000126.1 GCA_015485845.1 Nitratifractor sp.
ACGGTATTTGGTTACCCACACAATATGAGCCTGCATCTGACTGACGGTATGACCACTTCTTCTCATACGACATTCTAACACATTTGTAGAAGCTAAAGCCTTGCACTGAAAGTGCATAGTTTTGGACTATCGTTTTTGGGACAATAAACCATAGATCGATTTTGGGGTGTGGGGCGGCAGAGGCCGTGGTAACGAGGAGGGAGAGGGTTAGGATAAGTTTTTTGAGCATGGTTTTTTCCTTGATAATGCCATGTAGGGTGCGCAATTGCGCACCTTCCGACGGTTATATTGCGGGGATTTTTGATAAATCACGTTGCGATTTTGGTGTGCTGTTGCACACCCTACGCGAACGAATGGGGCTGGGACTTTAGTCCCACAGAACAATCGAATGTTATCCTTGCCAAAATACATACGGTCGCGCGTTTGTTGGACTGAAGTCTAAGCCCCTGATTGCAACGCGAACCAAAACTATTCACTCTTCACTATTAACTATTCACTTGAAAAAGCAAAGCTTTTTCACGGCACATACGCCACCGTCGGCACCCCGGCTCCTTCATCATACCCGCACATCAGATTGGCTGCCACCAATGCCTGGGAGGCGGCACCACGCAGCAGGTTGTCGATCGCGGAATTGATCCAGATCGCTCGGCCGTTGACCGCCGCATGGATGTCGCAGAAGTGCGTCCCGGCGGTGCTTTTGATATCGACCGGTTTTTCGCGGATGCGGATGAAGCGATCATCCGCATAGTATTTGCGGAGCACGTCGAGGGGATCGACCTCTTTTTTGAGGGTGGCGTAGATCGAGATGAGCTCGCCCCGGGTGGCAGGAATCAGATGGGGGACGAAGTTGATCTGAGTCTGCACACCGTGGATCTTGGCGATCTTTTCGGCGATCTCAGGGGCGTGGCGGTGCTTGAGGGGGTTGTAGGCAAAGATGTTGTCGTTGACTGTGACGAAATGGGTCGTCTCGCTCAGTTTCTTGCCTGCTCCGCTGACGCCCGATTTGGCATCGATGAAGATGGGGGCATCGGTATCGATGTAGGGGATCAACGGCAGGAGTCCCAGCAGGGTCGCGGTGGGATAGCATCCTGGTCCGGCAGCCAATGACGTGCCACGGAGGGCATCTCGGTAATACTCAATGAGACCGTAAACCGCCTGATCAAGATGCTCAGGGTCTTCGTGGGGACAGTAGTTGGCTTCATATGTCTCTTGTTCAAGACGGTAATCGGCAGAGAGATCGACCACTTTGACTTTTTGGGAGAGGAGTTGTTTGGCCAGTCCCATGGATGCCTTGTGTGGCAGAGCGAGGAAGACCAGATCACACGCCTCGGCGATCGCCTCTACATCAGCCGCATGTACCGGCATCGTGATACAATCTTCAAGCGCGGGATGGAGTGACTCGATAGTGGTATCCCCCTGTGTCGTCGCCAGAAATGTAAGGGTAAAATGGGGATGGTTCAGCAGCAGTTTGACCAGCTCAAGTCCGGTGTAGCCGCTGGCACCAACGATGCCGACTTTTGTCATAGTATCTCCTTCAGAAATTCTTATTTAGAAAACGTTTTCACCCAATGTTTTTCGCCCAATGCGACAAAGGATCACCTGCCCCGAAGGGGTGCCAACGGCATTTGCGACTGCCAGAGTATTGGGCAAAAAACATTCATGCTCAGGGTGGATTACAATACAATCTCTTGGTAGAGAATCTCTTCGATATCAAACATCTTTTTCCCTCCGGCAAGCTGGAGCTCCACCTCATCCCCCTCTTCCTTGCCAATCAAGGCACGTGCCATGGGGGACTGGAGGGAGATGCGCCCTTCGTTGGGGTTGGATTCCTGTGAGCCGACGACCGTGTACGTCACCTCCTCATCGGTCGCCTGATCGATCAGCACCACCGTCGAGCCGAAACTCACCCGCTCATGCGCCAGCGTGCTCGGATCGATCACCTGCGCCCGGCCGGTCAGATCGGTCAGTTCGATGATCCGTGCCTCCATATGCCCCTGTTTCTCTTTGGCCGCATGGTACTCGGCATTCTCCTTGAGATCTCCGAGTGCACGGGCTTCATCGATCACTTTGGCGATGGCGGCTCGCTCGACGGTTTTGAGACGTTCAAGTTCGAGGGTCAGTTTTTTGTAGCTCGATTCGAGCATTGGTTCTTTTTGCATGAAGTATCCTTTTTTATCAAGCACAGTTTATGTATGTTTTTTGTTCGATGCGACAAAGGAGCGCCCCACCCATGAAATGGGCGCTTGCGTTCGCGACTGCCAGAGTATCGGACAAAAAACATACTTATTGGTGAATGTATTCAATTTTGGGTATTATACCGAAAACTTTTTCACAAGAAGAGACCAATATGCGCGAAATCCTCATCACCAATGACGACGGCTACGAATCGGCTGGGCTCCACGCCCTCATAGAAGCCTTGAATCCTTTGGCACACATCACCGTCGTCGCCCCCACGATTGAAAAATCCGCCAGCGGCCACTCGCTGACCCTCACCCGTCCGCTGCGCTTCATCGAAGTGGACGATGACTTTTTCAAGCTCGACGACGGGACACCCACCGATTGCATTTTTCTCGCCCTGAACAAACTCTACGCCGAGGACAAACGCCCAGATCTGGTCATCTCCGGGATCAACCGAGGTGCCAACATGGGCGAAGATATCACCTACTCCGGCACCGTAGCCGCCGCAATGGAGGGTGTACTCCAGGGGATCCCCGCCATCGCCATCTCCCAAGTATGCGAAGGTGCCTGCGAAGGGATAGAGGATTTGGGTTACGCTTTGGCTCAGGAGAGCATCGCACAGATCGTCGAGCGTATTTTTGCCGAAGGCTTCCCCCTCCCCGAACGTCACCTGCTCAATATCAATGTTCCTCCCCTCCTTCCGGCACAATCCAGAGGCCTGCGCACCACCCGCGCCGGTCGCCGAGCCTACGGCAACAACGCCGAAGTCCATCGCAACCCAAGGGGGGTCGAATACTATTGGATCGGTCTGCCGCGCCTGGACTGGATCGACACCCCCGGCACCCTCCCAACCGATTTTGAGGCCGTCGATGCGGGGTATGTCTCGCTGACCCCGGTGCAGTTGGATCTCACGGCGTACAAGGAAGTAGAGAGGCTGGAACAGTGGGCAAAAGAATTAGAAATTAGAAATTAGAAATTAGAAATTGTAGGACTATTTTATGCTTATTCATCCCATTAACTATCAATCACCCACGCATCAAGTCTACCCACTACCCACTACCCACTACCCGCCAATCACATCTTTTCCCGGTGTGCAATTGCACACCCTACCCGACTCCTCACTCCTCACTCCTCACTCCTCACTGCGCATAATTTCCCAAAAGGAAAATCATGCGCTATGACCGCTGTCGTCAACTCTTCGGTGAAGCCGATTTCGACCGGCTCCAGCAGGCTCGCATCCTGATCCTCGGGGTCGGTGGCGTGGGGAGCTATGCGCTGGACTGCCTCTACCGCACCGGCATCACCCAGATCACCATCATCGATCACGACACGTATGAGATCACCAACCAAAACCGTCAGATCGGCTCTGAGGCTCTCGGTGCGTCCAAAGTCCATACCTTAGCCGAGCGCTACCCCGGCATCACCCCGATTGAAGTGCAGATGGATATGGCGTGGGTAGAGTCGTTTGATTTTGGCCCGTACGATCTCATCCTCGATGCAGCCGATACCACCCGGGTCAAGATCGAGATCGCCAAACGGCATTATAAAAAGCTTATCATGTCCCTCGGCTCTACCAAACGCACCGACCCCACCCAGATCCAAACCGCCTCGATCTGGAAAAGCCAGGGCGATGCATTTGCCCGCAAGATCCGCAACGAACTCAAAAAAGCCCGCTTCGACCGCAACTTCACCGTCGTCTTCTCCCCCGAAACCGCCAAAGGGGACGGGAAAGGATCGTTTGTGGGTGTTACGGGGGCGTTCGGATTGACGCTCTGCTCAGCCGCAATCGATAAGATTCTAGATCAAAAATCTAAAACGGCAGTGGAGTAAAACGTTTTTCCTCATACCAAACCACATCAGCCCCGATGCTCACGGGGCTTTGTGCAATCTGTGGATTTTTCTGATAGCTAAAATCCCGACCATGGATCTGCAAAGGGCCTTCGGTCAGAGTTTCAAGCCTACCCAATGCATCACGATCCTCCCGGTAGCGCTTACCATTGAGCTGTTGATTGTAGACATAAATTGCTGCTCCATCGACCGTCGTTTTGCCTGCTTTTTCGAAACCATGCTCCAGCAACCAATCTTTTTGTGCTTCCGTCAACGCCCCTCCGTCAAGCTGCATAAACAGAGTCAGACAAGGATCACCATCAGCCAAAATATCGATCTTCATCTGCAAACTGGCGCTTTCGTATTCGTCGCCAACCGTGTAACCCAGATCTTCTTTCCGTTCAAGCAGGGCCGCCAAATTAGCGTCAACATGTGGAAAAACATACTGATATTTTTCTCCGAAAAAAAGCAGCGTGGTTTTGGGAGTGTCTGCATAGATTGCATGGATACGTGAAGCATAATCTTCTCCATGATCGGTCAGAGGATTCTGACATCCTGCCAAAAGTATCAGGCCGACAAGAAACATCCATTTTGCGACAACTTTCTGCATATACCATCCCTTTTTATCCAAAGTATAGCATAAGAGGCCCTCCCCTCCCTTTCTGCCACTCGCTTTTTATAAGCTTTTCGCTATAATCTCCCTTATTTTTCATGCGCGTAGACGTACGTGTGTGCACAAGGAAATCTCATGAGCGATCTTTTTGAAAACGACAACGTCGAACAGGTGCTGATCGAAGACAGCATCCGTGGCAGCTATCTCGACTACTCCATGAGCGTCATCATCGGCCGGGCGCTCCCCGATGCCCGTGATGGGCTCAAGCCGGTACACCGCCGCATCCTCTACGCAATGAACGAACTCAACCTCAGCCACCGTGCTGCGTACAAAAAATCCGCCCGTATCGTCGGGGATGTCATCGGTAAGTACCACCCCCACGGTGACAACGCCGTGTACGATGCGCTGGTGCGGATGGCGCAAGACTTTTCGATGCGGATTCCCCTCGTGGACGGCCAGGGGAACTTCGGCTCCATCGACGGCGACAACGCCGCGGCCATGCGATACACCGAAGCCCGCATGACCCGCCTCTCTGAGCAACTCCTGGCCGACTTGGACAAAGACACCGTCGACTACGTCCCTAACTACGACGACAGTATGACTGAGCCTGACGTCCTCCCCAGCCGCGTCCCCAACCTCCTCCTCAACGGCTCAGCCGGGATCGCCGTCGGTATGGCGACCAACATCCCCCCTCACCGTCTCGATGAGCTGATCGATGCGATCTTTATCCGTCTGGACAACCCCCAAGCGAGCGTCGAAGAGATGATGACGGCTGTCAAAGGCCCCGATTTCCCCACCGGCGGCGTGATCTTCGGCAAAAAAGGGATCATCGATGCCTACACCACCGGGCGTGGCCGAGTCAAAGTGCGTGCCAAAACCCACATCGAACAAAACAAAAACCGCGAAGTGATTATCGTCGATGAACTCCCCTATCAGGTCAACAAAGCCCGTCTCATCGAAAACATCGCCCAGCTCGTCCGCGACAAGCAGATCGACGGCATCAGCGAAATCCGGGATGAGTCCGACCGCGAGGGGATCCGGGTCGTTATCGAGCTCAAGCGCGATGCGATGAGTGAGATCGTCCTGAATAACCTGTTCAAGTCCACCCAAATGCAGACGACCTTTGGGATCATCATGCTCGCCATCGTCAACAAAGAGCCCAAAGTCTTCAACCTTGGTGAACTTCTTGATCTGTTTGTCAACCATCGTAAGACGGTCATCATCCGCCGTACGATCTTCGACCTCGAAAAAGCCCGTGCCCGCGCCCACATCCTCGAAGGGCTCAAGATCGCCGTGGACAACATCGACGAAGTGATCAAAATCATCCGTGCCAGCGCCGACGATGCCGATGCTCGCGAAAACCTCATGAGCCGCTTCAGCCTCAGCGAAATCCAAGCCAAAGCGATCCTCGAGATGCGCCTGCGCCGCCTGACGGGTCTGGAGATCGAAAAGATCGAGAACGAACTGGCCGAACTGCGCAAACTCATCGCCCACCTCGAAGGGATCCTCAAGAGCGAAGCGAAAATCATCGAGATCATCCGCGAAGAGCTCGCCGAAGTCAAAGCCACGTTTAGCGAAGAGCGCCGTACCGAGATCGTCGATGATTACGACGACATCGACATCGAGGATCTCATCCCCAACGAGCCAATGGTCGTCACCATCACCCACCGTGGCTACATCAAGCGGGTGCCGGTCAAACAGTATGAGAAACAGCGTCGTGGAGGCAAAGGCAAAATCGCCGTCACCACATACGAAGACGACTTCATCGAGAAATTCTTCATCTCCAACACCCACGATACGCTGATGTTCGTTACCGACCGGGGTCAGCTCTACTGGCTCAAAGTCTACCGCATCCCCGAAGGTTCCCGCGCCGCCAAAGGCAAAGCGGTGGTCAATCTCATCAACCTCCAAAAAGATGAGAAGATCATGGCGATCATCCCCACGACCGACTTTGACGCAAGCAAAAGCCTTGTGTTTTTCACCCGCAACGGAATCGTCAAACGCACCGGTCTCAACGAATACGGCAACATCCGTTCCAATGGCGTGCGCGCAATCAACCTCGACGAGGACGATGAGATTATCGAAGCCAAAATCGTCAAACCCGAAACCCAGTGGCTTTTTGTCGCGACCAAAAAGGGACAGTGCATCCGCTTCAAAGTCGATGATGCCCGCCAGATCGGCCGCGTAGCCCGTGGGGTCACCGCCATCAAATTCAAAATCGACGACGACTACGTCTGCGGTGCCACCACAATCGAAAACGAAGAAGACGAGATCCTCATCGTCAGCGAAAAAGGGCTGAGTAAACGCACCACCGCCGATGAGTACCGTGAGCAGAGCCGCGCAGGCAAAGGGGTCATCGCCATGAAACTCACCCCCAAAACCGGGGACGTCGTCGGCGTCGTCTTCGTCGAAGATGACAAAGACCTCATGTGTCTCACCAGTGTGGGCAAGATGATCCGCGTCGACATGCAAACCATCCGAAAAGCCGGACGCAATACCTCCGGTGTCAAAACAGTCAACGTCGAGGGCAAAGACAAAGTCGTCTCCATCGCCAAAGCCCCCAAAGAAGAGCAGGGAGAATCCGATGAACCTACCTTGCCTTCCAGCATTATATAGTATAAAACAGGACAACATTATGAGTCAACAATATAACATAGCCGTTGTCGGTGCCAGTGGCGCCGTCGGTGAAGAGATTTTTCGTGTGCTTAGTGAGCACGCATTCCCCGTCGCATCCATCCTGCCTCTGGCCAGTGCCAACAGCGCCGGTGAATCGATCGAGTGCTGCGGCAAAAACTACACAATCGAAGAGCTGACCGAAACTGTTTTCGAAGGACGCGACATCGACATCGCCTTTTTCTCCGCCGGTGGCAGCATTTCCGAGAAATATGCCCCATATGCCGTCGAAGCAGGTGCCGTCGTCATCGACAATACTTCGCACTTCCGGATGGACCCCAACGTCCCTCTCGTCGTTCCTGAAGTCAATCCTGAGGACATCGCCGCCTGGCGTGAGACCGGTATCATCGCCAACCCCAACTGCTCCACCATCCAAATGGTACTCGCCCTCAAACCCCTGTACGATCTCTATGGATCGATGAAGCGGGTCGATGTCGCTACCTATCAGGCCACAAGCGGAGCCGGGAAGAAAGGGATGGAAGAGCTGGTCAAGCAGATGCAGGATTTCTTCGCCTTCAAACTCGATGAGACTCAGATCGAAGCTTTCCAGCACCAGATCGCCCTCAATGTCATTCCCCACATTGATGTCCCTCAACCCAACGGCTACACCAAAGAGGAGATGAAAATGGTCAATGAAACCAACAAAATCCTCCATGCCGACATCGCCGTGAGTGCCACCTGCGTCCGGGTGCCGGTACTGCGCAGCCACTCCGAGGCTGTGACCGTCACTTTCGATGAAGGGGTCGATGTCGACCTCGACAAAGTCCGCCTGGCGCTGAGTGCATTTCCCAATGTGGAAGTGATGGATGATCTGGAAAATGCGATCTACCCCATGCCGATCGTCTCCACCGACACCGACACCACCTTTGTCGGGCGCATCCGCAAGGACACCTACGCCCCCAACATCCTCCACCTCTGGGTCGTCGCCGACCAGATCCGTGTCGGAGCCGCCACCAATTCCGTCCGTATCGCTGAGAAATGGATCGAAATGGAAAGGGTGTGATCGTGGAAGAGACACACACACCGGCCGAGCACCGCGCCATGGATGAAGCGTCCCAGCCCTGGTACGAAAAACTGTTTGAGGGGATCCTCTGGAACACCCGTTTCTTTGTTCTGCTGGCCGTGATCTTCAGCATGATCGGGGGAATCGCGCTGTTCATTGTCGCGAGCATTGATATTTCGCACGTCGCCGGTTCGGTGTATGCCAACTATTTTGGTGAGCATCATGCCGCTGATTTTCATGCCGTTCTCGTCGGTGATCTTATCGGGGCGATCGACCTCTACTTGATGGCCATTGTCATGTTTATCTTCGGCTTTGGACTCTACGAGCTCTTCATCTCTCAGATTGACATCGCCCAGAAAAGCACCGCCTCCAAGATCCTCGAGATCCACTCCCTCGATGAGCTCAAGGATAAGCTGGCCAAGGTGATCCTCATGGTACTCATCGTCAGTTTTTTCAAGCGCGTCCTTCACACCAACTACAACGGCGCTCTGGAGATGCTCGAATTCTCCGGCTCCATCCTCGCCCTCTCTCTGGGACTCTATTTCATGCACAAAGGCGGTAACCATTAATGTCTTCTAAAATCTTCGTCGATGCCTGCTTCGGCAAACCCACCCCCTACACTCCCGTCTGGATGATGCGCCAGGCCGGCCGCTACCTCCCCGAGTACATGGCCGTCCGCCAAAAAGCAGGCAATTTCCTAAACCTCTGCCACGCCCCGGAAATGGCCGCCGAAGTGACCCTCCAGCCGGTCGATATCGTCGAGGTCGATGCCGCGATCATGTTCAGCGATATCCTCGTCATCCCCAACGAAATGGGTATGTCTCTGGATTTTGTCAAAGGCGGGGGCCCTGTCTTTGCCAAACCAATCCAGACACTGGCCGATGTCGATGTCCTCCTCGGCGGTGAAGCCGCAGCCGAGAAGCTCACCTACGTCTATGAAACCCTCAAGATCGTCCGCGAACGCCTCGATGACGACAAAGCCCTCATCGGCTTTACCGGTGCCCCCTGGACACTGGCCACTTACATGATCGAAGGGCAAGGCACCAAAACGTATAACCTCGTCAAAAAACTCATCTACACCGATCCGGATCTCATGCACGCACTGTTGGCCAAAGTGACCGAAGTGGTCAAGCACTATCTCGCCAGACAGATCGAAGCGGGAGCCGACGTCGTGCAGATCTTCGACAGTTGGGCCGCCGCACTGGAAAAAGAAGCCTATTTTGAATTCAGCTGGAACTACATGAAAGACATTGCCGCCTGGATCAAAGCACGCTACCCCCATATCCCCATCATCATGTTCCCCAAAGGGATCGGCGCCTATCTTGACGACATCGACGGGGACTTCGACGTCTTCGGCGTCGACTGGGGCACCCCCATGGAAATGGCCAAAGCCAAACTCGGTGACCGCTACGTCCTCCAGGGCAACATGGAACCCACCCGGCTCTACTCTCAGGAAGCGACCAAAGAAGCGGTTGAGACAATCGCTGAAGTGATGAAAGACGGTCGACACATCTTCAACCTCGGCCACGGCATCCTCCCCGATGTCCCGGTAGAGAATGCGCAGTATTTCGTGAAGCTTTGCCAAGAGATTACCAAAAGATAGCTCACCATGAGCAACATCATCTTCGGCCCCATCCGCTCCCGCCGCTTCGGCACATCACTTGGGATCGACCTAAGCCCTTCCAGTAAACAATGCAACTACGACTGCGTCTATTGCGAGCTGGCTCCTGCAACAACCGTCGATCACCAAAGCACCGTTTTGCCGGTAGCGACGATCATCACCGAAATCCAAAAGGCACTTGCTGCTCACCCTGATATCGATGTCCTCACCCTCACCGCCAACGGCGAGCCGACCCTCTACCCGCATCTTGAGGCGCTGGTTGACGCCATCAATGCCATCAAAGGGGAGATTCGCACCCTGATCCTCAGCAACGGCAGTACCATCGCCGATCCGGCCGTCCAACAGGCACTGTCCAAGATCGACACCGTCAAACTCTCACTCGACTGCGCCACCCCTCGCTGCTTCAAGCGAATTGACCGAATGCACGAAGGGATCGACATCGAAACGATCCAATCCGACATGCTTGCGTTTAAAGAGCACTACCGTGGAACCCTCATCATCGAAGTGCTGATCGTCAAAGGGATCAATGACCGAGCCCAAGAAATCGAGGCGCTCAGTACCTTCCTCGAGCAACTTCGCCCGGCACGGATCGACCTGGGCACCATCGACCGCCCCCCGGCATACAAAGTTGAGCCGGTTACGTACGAGACCCTCTACACCCTTGCTCAGCATTTCAACCCCAACTTACCGGTGCACATTACCCACCGAAAGCACGGCACCCCGACTCCGGCATCCTACGACAATGAGGCGATCCTCACCACCCTCGCTAAACGCCCCCTCACCCAAGAGGACATCGACCTTCTCTTCGATTCCTCCAGCCAAAAACGCCTCCAAAAACTCCTCGACGAACAGCGCGTCATCATTCGAAACACCCATGGCGTAGATTTTTTCACTGTTTCCCATGAAAATCATTGAC
>WFSU01000127.1 GCA_015485845.1 Nitratifractor sp.
AACAAATACAGCATCAGCCAACTCCCAATTCTTTTGCATAGTTCTCAAACGTTTTCGTAGATTTGATATTGAGCAGTTTCATAGCATCACGATAGAGGAGCTTCCCTTCCAAAGTCGCCTCTACCACCGCAGCAGAAAATCGTTTACTCTCTTTTGCCGGCTTGGTATTGTAATAGTTTCCGCCGCTGTTCTTTTGTTGTTCTTTTATCTTGTTCCACTCTTCCATAAGAAAATCATACTGTTTTTTATAAGCACTATAGTCGATATACCGCAAATCATAAGCCCGTTTCAACACGACAAAATCACTGACATGATAGCGAGCCGCAATGTGCTTGCA
Organism: Nitratifractor sp.; assembly: GCA_015485845.1. Taxonomy (GTDB): domain Bacteria; phylum Campylobacterota; class Campylobacteria; order Campylobacterales; family Sulfurovaceae; genus S017-3. The sequence continues at coordinate 338 of WFSU01000127.1, forward strand.
GTTTTCTAAAATCTGCTTATGAGAATCCCAGAGCTTTGTCATCTCTTCTTCCGGCACCAGCATTTCGGCAGCAACACTGTTGCAATATTTTTCTATCTGTTCTTCGTGCCTTGCAAGAAAATCCAAATCAGATATACCGCTCTCCCCTATCCAAATATGCACCAGCTCATGTGCCAGGGTAAACACTTGTGCACTTCGGGAATCGGCGCTGTTGAGAAATATGAGTGGCGCATAGTCGTCGGCGATCGCCAGTCCTCTCAGCTCTTCTACTCGGATAGTATGCTGCGTGGCGCTGCCTGCGTAGCTGCTACGCATCACCATGATGCCGATATCCTCTACACTTCTGCTCATTTCATAGATAAAGTCCTCTTTTGTTCTGCTTTTTTCAAAGGCATTTTGCCATTGTGTTGTTTCTTTGATCGCCTGTGCCAGTGTGACGGCAGGAGTAGATGCCGATGCACTCCCAACAAACGGAAGGGGCTCATATCCGTTATCGACCCGATATTCCCGATACCAGCGTTGTTTGCGGTCGAGGTCAAAGATCAGTTCGGTCAGATAGGGAGAGATGTGATAGGTGGGTTCGTTTTTTATCGTTCTGAAATCGGGAATCGGAAGTTGTTCATCGGGGGGCTCAGACAAGAAAAGATACCCAAATGGTATGTGGAGTTTTTCGGCAAGATTCTGTGCCTGTTTGAAGGTGGGTCTGGCTTCTCCGTTGAGCCATTTTTCTATTTTGTCTGCACTGACAGAGAGTTTTTGGGATAAGACTTCGATACGGATCTGCGCGCGGGCTATCGCCCATTGCAGTATATCATGCTGGATCATCGCCTGCATCACCGTATTCTCCCTTCTCGTTTTGATAATTATAGCATTCGCACATTAAACTGGCTGCGGGAATACTATATTCTCAACGTTTCCTTCACTACTTATTCATACAACACTTCTTATATTTCTTCCCGCTGCCGCAGGGGCAGGGATCGTTTCTCCCTACCTTTTTTTCGGTATGGACAAAAGGGATCCGCTCCGGTTCGTCATCCTCGATGGTGCCGCCAATCCTCTCGATCACTTCGTTCCACATCTTCTGCGATTCGGTCAGTTCACGCTTGGTCTCGCGCCGGGTTCTCATGCCAAAGGCTATCTCCACATCTTCGAGATCACCGAGGTGCTCCAGATCGACAAGCCGACGATCATAACATGCGGCGATAGCCTCATAATGTTCTACGAGATGATGGTCGGTACAGATACCGATACCAAAGGTAATGAGCACAGGAGTCCTGGATGTCGCAAACAGTCGTGCCAGCATTTCGTTGACCTCGCTCGTGGAGACTTCTCCATGGTCGAGCATGTCCCGGACGAGCTCCAGATACTCTACCCGGATCCACTCGTTGAGACTCTCATCCTCTATGATGGTCACGGCTTCGGCATACATGCCGGAGCGGTACGGCGCCATCAGTCCACGAAATTCCACCAGTATCCAATCATCAAAAAGCGGATCACCGAGCGATAAAATCTTTTGAGTAAACCACTCTTTGGCTTCAGGCGCTTTGAGTTCACTCAGAGCTTTCCAAGCGTGGATAACACCAAAAAACTCTGTCGCCTCATCATCACCCCCATCACCGAAATCATAGTGATAGATATCGTCATCATCCGCCAACTGCATCAACTGCGGTATGTCGCTCTCGTCCAGTCCTATATCGTCCCGGTAGGACAATGGTTGTCTCGTATGGGTCATCGGACGACCAAGTGTCAGGAGCTTGGCGACGTTGCCGGTGTATTTTTGGGTGAGTGCTTTGATGGTCATGGGGTTGTCTCCGTTGTTGAGTGTAGGATATAGTGTGTACTTCGTCCTTTTCCCACTCTTCTTATGTAGTTCTGCTCGGCCAATGTATTGAAAATTTCTTTCATCTTTGTTTCACTTACCTTCAGTAACTTAATCGCTTCTCTGCGTGTAATGGTTTCTCTCTCGTTGAGGTAAAGTAGTATCTTTTTTTCCTCATGATCTAATCGGTCGTAATCGGTCGTAATCGGTCGTAATCGGTCGGGAGAATACAAGTCATCAGAGGAAACATATACCTCGGAAATCTCTCGTACGGGCAAAATCACCAAGAAATAACTCCTGTCATCATCCATCTCAAAGAGAGGCTCATCCGATCCATTGTTTCGCATCGCTCTTTTGATTTTGGGGATTCCTGTACCTTTTCCTTCTGTAAGATGCAATTCTTTGAGGAAGTCACCCACACGACGATTCAAATACTTCATGGTGACGATTCGCTCTTTTTTGAAATCCTCTTTGACGATTGGAGGCATGGCTCCCCCATGGGAAATGATCTCTATTTTGTCGGAGAGTACATTCACCTTGATCGGCTCTCGCTCCTCATAATTCTTGTGATAAACGGCATTTGCCAAAGCCTCCTCAACTGCCTGAAAGGGATAATTGTAAAAGCGCAAAGCTTCTGCCTGTCCTTCGACTTTTTGCACATGCTCTTGTATCACTTGTGAATCGATATACGAAAGAGCCTGCTTGAGCTGCCTGTGTATCGGCCCTTTGAAAACCCTTTCGGAAAACGTATCGCCGATGTCATCATGGTAGATGTTGACTTCTATCCATGTATAAGGGAAAAACGTTTCAGGATGCTCGGAGAAAAAGAGCAATCCTGCATTGACAGGTCTCAGATACTCACTCGACCCCCTCGCGATCTGCATAGCACGAACCAACTCTTCAAACGGCATCGTCCCGGCACTTTTGAAGAGATCGCTCTTGACTTCCTGCAAAAAGATACGAATCTCTGCCAGCGATAGATCGTCAATACTCGCATGATGATTGATGCGGTCGTCAAAAGGGATTTTCGCTGCCAGTTGCATCAGCTGCTGCTCTTCCTGACTGTTTGCTTTTGCTGTAGAAGAACCGCGACGGACATAGTAGAGTCGCTCGGAACCTTTGGCGAGATTTCGTGATGCTTTGTAAGGTCTCGTCTCTCCACCGGGTGCCCATACGACCAGGATATGCTTGCCGTCTATCTCGTACGGTGCGACTACGGGTGTATACGCCGGGACGATCTTCTGGCAGAGGCGATGGAGGTCAAGCTGCATTGTATCCAAGTCATCGACCTCTATCCCTTTGGGCGGCAAAAGCGCTCGACCATTCTCTTCTGCTATCCCGATGACAAGATACCCGCCACCCCAGTTGTTCACATCGTTGGCAAAGGCACAGAGGGTATGCAAGATGCTCTCAGGGTTCCAGCCCTCTTTGAATTCGATACGCTCCCACTCTACGGTGGAGCCGTGGATGAGTTCGTGGATGTTTATGGGGAGTGGCATTATCGTGTCTCCATTTTGATCTTCGACACATCCAACTCCCCTGAGAGAAGTTGTGGGAGGAGGGTGTCTCGGGTTTTTTGAAGGGTTTCCGTTTCATCTGATAGTTGCCGAATCTTAGCAAACATCGGTGCAATAAGTTTTGAATATACAGTGTACAGTTTATCCCCTGGGTTTATAATGGGAATCTTCTTTAAGTTCGTTTGATTGATTTTTGGCTGAACTGCTCCGGTTACAAACCTATTTACATTTTGCTTTAGTAATGCTATGTATATTGCTTCTGTAGATAGGGTTGATTTGCTTTTCAGTACATGTGCATGGTTGTTAACCCAAGCTTTCCCCCAGATATACTGCATAAAAGGTGTCCCGTCATCTCTGACCACAGAACCATCTTCACCCACTAAGGTCAAAGGCTCATCAAATAGATAATTATCTACATAATCCATTATACTTGTGGCACCGTAATAGGGGACATCGCCTTGTCTTTTTGCTCTCTCACCTTTTGATAATGGTATTCTTTTAGAATCCAAAATTTCCACAAAACTACTAAGATAATCATTCCTCCACCCCGCCGGAATCATCCCCATCTCACTCTCCACAAACGCACTTGGAAACAGATCGAGCATCTCCCTCGAGATGCCCAGCTCGGCGGCAGCGGTCTCCAGCTCTGCCTCGCTCTTCGCCTGAGCTTTGGCATCCACCGGATCAAAATCCACAAACCACGACTTGAAGATCGCCTGAGCCATCGCTTCGAGTGTTGCGTTCATCTTGCGGTTGAGTTCGATTTTGTCGTCGAGGGTTGAGAGGATGTGGGCTATTTTCTTTTGGGTTGGGAGGGGTGGTAACTCAACTTCCATATCTGCTATAACCGATGGCTTAATTGAAGGATATGCTGTGGTACTTCCTTCTGCAATAATAGATAGGTAGTCTGTAGTTTTATTCAAAGATAAATAAGAGTATAAATATCTAGGTTCTACAATGTTATCATTGCATCTAATAACAGCAAACCCAGTAGAAACAATAAGATTATCATCGGGCTTTTCAATAAAACCAAAATGCTTAAGATTAGGTCTTACAGTAGAAATAATAATATCTTTGTCTCTAACTATCCTTTTTGCTCTACTTGGTGCTTTTGTAGCTTCTAATATTTCAGGTTCATCAAACCTATTCTCAGTGACAGATGATGTGTCAAGATATTTTATTGGACTTAATGAATGATTCTTTTTAAGACTTTCTGAATTAATTTCAGCAATATCTCCAACAAGAAATTTAGACCTCATACCCAAGCCCCGCCAAATTCTTCCTAATCTCCTGCTCCAACCGAGCCGACTCCGCGAACTGCTCCCTCAGCGTCGCCGTCAATGCCATCATCTTCTCCCCAAATGGCACCCCATCGTCCTCCTCTTCGGCTACACCCACATAGCGTCCGGGGGTGAGGACATACTCCTGCCGGGCGATCTCTTCGGTCGTCGCGGCGTAGTATGCCCCCGGCTCATCGACATCCTCCCCTCTCCTGAACGCATGAAATGTATCGGCGATCCCTCGGGTATCGGCATCGTCAAACGCTCGCTGTTTGCGGTCGATCATGTGCCCCACTTCGCGGGCATCGATGAAGAGGGTTTTCCCTGTTTGGGGTTTGTTGCGATTTAGGATCCAAATACTCGCGGGGATCTGTGTGTTGGCGAACAGTTGCGATGGCAGAGCGACGATCGCTTCTACTAAATCTTTTTCGATAATCTTTTTGCGAATATCTCCTTCGCCGCCGGTGGTGGTGCTCAGGCTTCCGTTGGCAAGGACGAGCCCCACGACACCGCTCGGGCTTGTGTGGTGGAGCATGTGGGACATCCAGGCGTAGTTGCCGTTGCCTTTGGGTGGTGTGCCGTACTGCCAGCGGGCATCCCCCTCGAGGCTCGCATCCCACCACTCGTCCTGGTTAAACGGAGGATTGGCGAGGACAAAATCGGCTCGCAGATCGGGGTGCTGATCCCGGGTGAAAGTATCGGCCGGTTCTTTGCCGAAGTCGAAGTCGATCCCACGGATCGCCATGTTCATCGCCGCGAGCCGCCAGGTGGTCGGGTTGGACTCCTGACCGTACACGGAGATATCCTTGATCCTTCCGCTGTGCTCCTCGATAAACTTCTCACTCGAGATAAAAAACCCGCCGCTCCCCATCGCCGGGTCATACACCCTCCCCCGGTACGGCTCCACCATCTCGACGATGAGGTTGACGATCGATTTGGGGGTGTAGAACTGCCCGCCTTTTTTGCCCTCGGCAGCGGCAAACTGACCGAGGAAGTATTCGTAGACATGACCGAGGATATCTTTGGCTTTTAGTGTGTCATGGGAAAAAGGGATCGTCGCTATGAGGTCGAGCAGGTCGGCAAGCTTGTTCTGCTCGATCTGGAGCTGGGCGTAGTTTTTGTTGAGGATACGCTTGAGCTTGGGGTTCTCCTTTTCGATCAGCTCCATGGTGTCATCGAGCATCTTCCCTGCCCCTTTGAACTCACCGCCAAGCGGCAGTGTGGAACCCAGAGAGAGGCGGATGTTGTCCTGAAGATACTGCCACCGCGCCGCCGCCGGCACCCAGAAAACATTTTTCTCCGTGTAGTAGTCCCGATTCTCCAACTCCTCCTCGATGAAATCATCCGCATCCTCACCGAGATAGTAGTCATGCTCCGGATCACCAAACGCCGCCATCAACTCCTGCCGCCGCGTCTCGAAACTGTCCGAGACATACTTGACAAACACCATCCCCAACACCACATGCTTATACACCGCCGCATCGAGAGATGGGAGGAGCTTGTTGGCGGATGTCCACAGTTTTTTTTCCAGATCGTGCAGGAAGGCTTGTTCGGTCATAGGTGATCCTCTGTTTGGGTGGGTTATTATAACCTATTCCACCAACATATTCATCACCAGCCGGATAATGATCTCTTTTTGCTCCGGTGCCGAGGTGGCGACGAGAAGTGCCAGCGATGCCAGCGCATTGTCGTTGATCTTCGCTTCGCCGTTTTCTTTGTGCAGGATACCGTTTCGGTGTAGAAAAAGGACAAACAGATACGCCCCGATCCGCTTGTTGCCGTCGTTAAACGAATGCCCTTTGATGATGTAGTAGAGCAGGTTTGCCGCTTTTTGTTCGACAGAGGGGAGCAGATCGACACCGCCGAAGCTCTGGTAAATATTGAGGAGATTGCCACTGAACTCACCTGCTTTTTCATGGCCGAACAACTCCGTGGCTTCCCCTTTGGCTATCAAATCCTTTTTGAGCGCAGCAATTGCCTCTTTGGCTTCGTCGTAGTCGAGGACAAATCGATTCTCTTTTGTCTGCGCTACCTCCCGGAGAGTCTGCTCGTCATATCCTTGGAGCAGTGCCCAGCTTTTGGCGTAGTTTCCGATGATTTCAATAAACCCTTTGGCTTCATGCTGTGCCAATGTGCGGCTCTCCACCGCCTGCTTGATCGCCTCAATCGTCTGCTCCAGTTCTGTAAATTTTTCTTGTTTGAGCAGTTCCTGGTCGAGGGCATAGCCTTGGAGGAGGTAGTCTTTTAGGATAGATGTAGCCCAACGACGAAACTGTGTTGCTCGTTTACTGTTGACTCTATAACCCAATGATATAATCATGTCAAGACTGTAATAATCCACTTGATAAATTTTGCCGTCTGCGGCAGTTGTTGCATTTTTTGCAACAACTGATTCTTGTTGCAACTCACCCTCTTTAAAAATATTACGAATATGTCGGGAAATCACAGATTTATCCCTCTCGAAAAGATCACAAAGCTGTTTCTGATTCAGCCAAAGAGTCTCATTATCTACTGTCGTCTCAAGTTTAACGCTTCCATCATCATAAATCACAATTTCACTCATTTTTGATACTCCAATTTCTCTCAATATTTTCTTCAATTATAGCACAATCACATCCTCTGCGGTAAAAATCTGCTAAAATGACATAAAAATTTAGGAGAGCGCAATGCCCGCTTCATATGACCTCACTATCATCGGTGCCGGGGCGTCTGGGATGATGGCGGCGATAGTGGCGGCTCGGGGTGGTCAGCGGGTGCTGGTGCTGGAGAAGCTGGGGCGGTGCGGTGCCAAGTTGCAGGCGACCGGCGGGGGGCGGTGTAACCTCACCAATCAACTCGACAATGAAACCCTCATGGAACGGTTTGGGAAGCAGGGGCGGTTCATGCAGGCGGCATTGGAGCGGTTCGATGCGGAGGCGCTGACCCGGTTTTTCGGGGAGCTGGGGGTGGAGACCCATGCGCCGGACGGGTTTCATGTCTTTCCGGTGAGCCACAAGTCTGAGACGATCCTGCGGGCGATGGAGGAGGAGATGGCACGGCTGGGGGTGACGGTGCATGCCGGCGAACCGGTCGTCAAGATCCTTGCAGCTGATACCGCCGTCACCGGAGTGCAGACTGCCGAGGGAACGTACCCATCCCGGCGCATTCTCATCGCCACCGGCGGCCGGGGCTATCCGCAGCTCGGGAGCGAAGGGGACGGCTACGGGCTGGCCGAAGCGCTGGGGCACACCACCGCCCCGCTCTACCCGGCCATGATGCCCCTGCGCACCGCTGAGACATGGGTCGCCGGGTGCCGCGCCAATACCCTCCCCCGCGTCACCCTCCGGGTCGATCTCAAAAAACACCGCAGGCTTCACGCCACCGGGGATCTTATCTTCACCAAAAACGGCATCCGGGGGCCGGTGGTGCTCGACTTTTCCCGCGAGATCACTCCGCTCCTCTCCCGCTATGAGACCGTGCCGATCCTTGCACAGCTCACCGAAGGGCGCAACGAAGAGGAGATCCGCCAGCACATCAAAAAAGCACGGGAAACCAACTCGCAGCACACCACCCTCACCCTCCTGATGACCCTCTTGCCTGAGTCGGTGAGCCGGGCGTTGTGTGGCCTGGCCGGTACCGATCCCGCTCTTGGGTTCGGCAAACTCCCCGGCCGTGTGCGGGATCACCTCATCCGACTCCTTGTCGCGACACCGTTAACAATTATTGGGCACGATGGGTTCGCCAAAGCAATGATCACCCGGGGCGGTATCCACCTCAAAGAAGTTAATCCCAAAACATTGGAGAGTAAGAAAATCAAGGGATTGTATTTTGCGGGAGAAGTGCTCGATCTCGACGGCCCCTGCGGAGGATACAACCTCCAGTTGGCCTTTGCCAGCGGAGTGCTGGCGGGTGAAGGGGCTTAAGAAGCCACCCTTATAC
>WFSU01000128.1 GCA_015485845.1 Nitratifractor sp.
CCATACCGTACAATATCACCACAAAATAAAAGGAACCCCATGCCCCACCAGCACTATTCGCTATTCACTATCCATTATTCACTTCTTCATGAGGGAAATCCCTCATGAAGATCAATGCCCCCGCCAAAGTCAACATCTTCCTCAAGATCACCGGTCACCGGGATGGGTATCACACCCTCTCCTCCCGTTTCATGCGCGTCGATGACCTCTACGATACGATTGAGTTCGTCCCCTGCGAGTGCGAGACGTTTACCCTCGAGGGGTTTGAAAACGTCCCCCTGGAGTCCAACACCATCTACAAAGCCTACAAGGCGCTCAATGAGCACACCGGCGATCTCGATATCCTTGAGTTTTTTCACCACCACAAAGTGGTCGTCACCAAGCGGATCCCCACTCAGGCAGGCCTCGGAGGCGGCAGTTCGGATGCCGGAGCCTTCATGCGCCTCGTCCATGAGGTGTGCGATCTCAAGATCTCCATCAACCGGCTGGCCGACATCGGCAGCACGGTGGGGGCGGACGTTCCTTTCTTCGTCTACGGCTACCCCAGCGCCAACGTCAAGGGCTTCGGCGAGATCGTCCTGCCGTTTGAGGAACCGCCCCTCCCCCTCGAGCTCCTCACCCCGCCCGAGATCGCCTGCAACACCGCCGAGGTGTACCTGACCTTCCACAAGCACCTCCTGCGCAACATCGACCCCGCCAGCCACTTCGGCTGGGAAAACCTCGACTCACGCACGCTGCTCCGCATCGTCCCCGATCCGGCAGCACTCAACGACCTCTTCCCCCCGGCCATGATGATCTGCCCCGAGCTGGAAAAATATAACAAAAACGGATGGTTTTTCAGCGGAAGCGGGAGTACGTTTTTTCGGGTGAAGGGGTAGGTGGTACGGGGTGAGGTCATTGTGCCCCACTCTCACCTTTATTTCTTGTCATATTTGCTGGTGTTGAAATCGCAAGCTGCTTTCTTCTCTTTGTCGCTTGGTAAGGTATAAATACCTCCACTTAATAGGGTATCATATTGATCATAAGCAGCCAAACGTTCTTTAGTGTTAAAATAGATTTTACTTCTAAAATATTCATCTACTACATTTTCTTTTATTAAAATCGGATCACCATAATACTTTGCACCGTACTTATAATATAGCTGACAATAAATAGGCTTATTAACTTCATCAAATATTTCTTTCGCCTTCTCAGGATGTTCCAGTATAAGTTTATCTGCTCGTGCTTCTTGCATCGCAATATCGATATAGATCGGATGCTTATCCTTGTAGGTCGCATAAATCCACCGCTCCACATCATCCCGTACCCCGTTGTGGTTCACATCCACCCCGAGCAACGTAGCATTGTTGACCTTCGGATCCGGCTCCGGCGGGAGGCGGTGACCGTGGATGACCGCCGGGAGGGGATCGGCGGACTTAACATAAGGAGCGAGGAGCGCAAAAAGGAGAATGGAGTAGAGTAGTTTTTTCATACAGCAATATACTCTCTGTAAAAATCTTTGGCAGAGATAACACGTATATCGGAGAGTTTAAAATCTCTGATATTATCCGTAATAATCAATTCGGCATCTATCTTTTTTGCACAAAAAAATTGAACAGCATCTTCGAAATCTTTAAACTCACTGTCCAAAGAGTTCTCGATGATCTCTTCATCGACGGAGACAAGATTGTTCTCTTTTTGTATGGTTTTCAACTCCTCTATTACATCTGCTCTGTCAAATGATTTCTTGATGATGTAGTGGATATTGATGATAGATATATCATTGAGAAACAGTTCGACATCTACACCTGCCAGAAAACTGAAAATCTCTTTTGAAACTCCTTCATCCCGGTTAAGTATAGCGTTTAGATAGATATTGGTATCAATGTATATTCTGAGACTCATCGTGAAAATTTCTCTTTGATGTATCTGTCTTTTTCTGCGTCAATATTGATGTTTTTTAATGGTTTCAACTTTTGATTGAGTGAGCCCAGAGCCTCTCTGACTCGTCTGCTTTTTTCAGGATAAATCACTTTTAGATTTTTAAGTCGATTATCTAAACTATCGTCTGTTTGATGGGGGTGTGAAGTCGTTTGTTTTTTTAAAAAGTTTACAAAGAGTGCTTTTATCTCATCGACATTCTTGTTTTGAATAAACCTGGCGATCTCCTGGTCATTGATATTAATTGTTCCAAGATTCAAGGCTACTTGCATGGTCGAGTCCTCTTTTAATTTCATCAATCATTCAAATCATTATAGCACAATAATATCAACGTTTTTCAAAAAGCGTTTTCCTTTTTGAATGTGCGATAAAATCTACCGTCGCTTCCGCAGCCTCCGTACCCGGGCTTTGGCCAGATCGTAGTTGGAGCAGGCTGAGCGGCTCCCCAACTGGCAACCGCGTGACCAATAGCGCATCGCTTTGGTATAGCTCTGGCGGACTCCTTTGGCGTTGGCGTAGATGTAGGCCAAATAGTCGCACGCATCGGCTGCACCCCGTGAACAGGCACGACTGAGATACGGCGCAGCCTGAGCCCCCCGATCCCGGGAAGCATAATACGTCCCCACCTCCACGCAGCTCGCTACATCGCCCCGCTTGCAGCGGCTCTTCTGTGTTTTAACCCTCCGGCACTCAACATCAGACCCATCGCCAGCATCATCCATGCAATCCGTTTCATTTGTACTCCTTTTCTGCTATAATTCTATCAAAAAAAGGTTTCGCTTGGCCATCCAACTCATCGCCCAGAACAAAAAAGCCCGCCACGACTATGAGATCCTCGAAACCCTCGAAGCCGGGATCGTACTGCAGGGTGCCGAGGTCAAGGGGCTCCGTGCCAAGCGCGCCAACCTCAGTGATGCCTTCTGCCGCTTCATCAAAGGCGAACTCCACCTCATGAATGCCCACATCGGACGGCTTGATACCACCAATGCCCACTTCGCCCGCGAAGAACGCGCCCCGCGCAAACTGCTACTGCACAAAAAACAGGTCGAAAAACTCTACGCCAAAGTCCACAAGGACGGCCTCACCATCGTCCCCCTCAAACTCTACTTCAACGAACGCAACTACGCCAAAGTCACCATCGCGCTCGCCAAAGGGAAGAAGCTACACGACAAACGCGAAACCCTCAAACGCCGCACCCAGGAGCGGGAGGCGCAGCAGGCGATGAAAAATCGGGGGTATTGAACCCATCAAACATCAGTATAAAAACCCAAACAACCACAGCGGAATCTTCCGCTCGCCACCCACTTCGATATCGTCCAAAACCGTATAAGCATTCTCAACCTTTTTGATTTGCTTTTTGGTTTTGTTTTTTCCGCCGATCTCAACGGTGTACATCTCATCGATCAGGAAATCTCCTCTGTCGGGAACCAACAGTGAATGCTCACCCAGCATAGATCGGAAAAAAACTTCCCGGATCGTCCCCTTCTCCACCGAATCGCAATAAGCATAGTGGAGGTTGGTGTTGTTTAAGTATATCTTCTCCGGCTTGGCAAAAATACCATCCCCACGCGTCCGCGCATTAACGAGAGTCAATATGTCTGCTCGGTGGAGGAAAGTCATGTAGCGATAGAGACGGTTGTAGTCACTTTTCAGCTCCATTTTTTCGAGCAGCGTTTTCATATTGGGTTTATACGGATGCGAGGTGCAAATGAGAGTCACCAGTTTTTTCAGCAAAGCAATGTTGCTGTATTCCATGGCAAAGATCGAGGGGATATCGATTTCAATGACGGTATTGATCGTATGCATCAATTTGATATGATAATCTTCACGATTCTCGAAATAAAACGGATAATAGCCATACTGGATATACTCCTGCCACTCGCGATAGAGGTCAAATTTTGCAAGGAGTTCATATGAGAGATTGATGTGGTTTTCAAAAATCTCCTCAAGTCCAATCACCGGCAGCTCAATCCCCCTGCGTATCTCAATAAACTCCCGAAAGGAAAGCCCCCGCATAGTGTACATCCGCGCCCGACGGCTCAAATCCCCGCGTGCATGATCGAGTTTCAGAGCGGAACTCCCCGAAAACATCACCTGCAAATCCAACAGATCATAGATGTTTTTCAACTCCTGCTCAAAATGGTTGTATTTGTGAATCTCATCAATGATCAGCAACCGACCTCCCTGCCGATGAAACGCCAGTGCAAGATCCAGCAGCGAATCGACCCCCGGCATATCCGCACTGACATAAAGTTTCTCCTGGAAAGCAAGGGGGGAATCTTTGAGATACTGGAGGAGAAAAGTGGTCTTCCCGACACCCCGAGCTCCTATAATTCCGATCAATTTATTTTGATAATTTATCTCTTTGTGAAGATACCGCTTGTAAGATTCTGTGGTCTTATTGACAAACTCACGTTGATAGATACGCATTTTATCGATCATTTTATATCCTTAGATATATTTTCTTTGAACATATTATGATAATAATGCTTTATTTTCAGTAAAATTATCGTTTTTGTATATGGATATACAAAAATCTCACTATTTTTTATATATGCATATACACTTTTACTATTCCCGGCCTTTAAGCGCCTTTTTCACCGTCCGATAGAGCCGCTCGAACCGCTTGGCAAGTGTGTTCTCCCCACTGAAATATTTTTCCTTAAATGCACGAAAAGACGCTTTGACCTCCCGGAACATAGCCCGAGCCTCTCGGTAAATCTCCCGCTCTTTGATCCAGGCGAAAAACGCCATAATCTTCTCATACGTCCAATGAAACCAGTCAAAAGAGAGCAAGGTACTCTCAGTCGCATGAAACATCCAGAAGACAAACGCCGCGATAGGTACTTTGGCGGCATAGAGCAGCACCGCTGTGACCACCCTCCCCTGCAGCAGCATCACCCCGGCCAGCATCCCGGCACCTTCGACACTGACAAACAGGATCAGGAAAAGTACCAAGAGGACGTAGCGATTGAGCTTCCGAAGCCTCGCTTCGAGTACCTGAAGAATATGGAGATCATGGATGTAGTGGTAGATCGGCTGCGCGATCCCCTCCCAGATCACCTCTTCAAAGACAATGAAGATCACCACGAGGATGAGCTGGATCAGGAGGATCAGGCGGTCGAGGAGTTTTTTGAGAAACATTGTAGTCCTTTGGCAAGATCAGCAGAGATTTATCTATCTTTGGAGGCAGGACTTCAGTCCTGCACAACGGGACTGAAGTCCCTGCTCCTGATTGCGTCCTCTGAAAAACGATAGACAGAGGTTACACTTGATGGTAACATTATATCCGATTTTTGGTTTCGATGGCAATCTCGAGCTCTTCGTCAGTCGGGATCACCAACGCAGGGAAGTCAAACGGCAAATCCTTCAGGATCATTTCACGCACCATCGCGTCGTTTTCTCCGATCCCGCCGGTGAAGACCAGCGCATCGACCCGACCCAGCACCGCGACATAGGCACCGACATATTTGCGCACCCGATGGACAAATATCTCCAGCGCCAGTGCTGTCTCGGTGTCCCCTTCGGCGATCCGGGTATGAATCCGCCGCAAGTCGTGGTCACCACAGAGACTCTCGAGGCCGCTCTCGCGGTTGAGAATACGGTCGATCTGCTCGAAAGTGTACCCCTGCTCCCGCGCCAGATAGAGGAGTACCCCCGGATCGACATCCCCCGGACGCGTCCCCATCACCAGCCCTTCGAGCGGGGTCATCCCCATGGAGGTCTCGACACTCCGACCGTCACGGATCGCGCAGGCACTCGCTCCGTTGCCGAGATGCAGGGTGATGAGATTGGTCTCCGAGAGCGGCTGCCCGAGGCGTACTGCCGCCTGCCGCGCCACATACGCATGGGACGTCCCGTGGAAGCCATACCGCCGGATGCCCATCTCCGTATACAAAGCCGTCGGCAATGCATAGCGGTACGCCGCTTCGGGCAGACTCTGATGAAACGCCGTATCGAACACCGCCACCTGCACTACTTCGGGTGCCCGTCGGCGTGCGGTGCGGATCCCCTCGAGGTTGGCCGGATTGTGGAGGGGTGCCAGCGGGATCAGCGCTTCGATCGCTGCTTCGACCTCCGCATCGATCACCGTACTCGCGACGAACCGCTCACCGCCGTGCACCACCCGATGTCCGATCGCCGCCACCTCCGAGAGGGACATCACACCTTGCGCTCGCAATGCCGCTTCCATCTGAGCGATCGCATCCGGATAGCCCCCTTCTGCGATCTCCTCGACGATCCCGGCGACCCGCACTTCGAGCGTCTCCCGGTCGAAGAGCTTGTATTTGAGGGACGAACTCCCGGCATTGAGCACCAGCAGTGTCATGCGCCACCTCCACTCGAAGCCTGAATGGCGGTGATCAGCACCGTACTGACGATATCCGAAGCGGTGCATCCTCGGCTGAGATCGTTGATCGGTTTGTTGAGCCCCTGGAGAACGGGGCCGACTGCCAGGGCTCCAGTGGAGCGCTGGACGGCTTTGTAGGTGTTGTTACCGGTATTGAGATCAGGGAAAATGAACACCGTCGCCCGCCCAGCCACCTCGGAGTCGGGAAGTTTGGTGCGGGCGACATCGGGATCGATCGCCGCATCGTACTGCATAGGCCCTTCGATCAGGAGATCGGGACGCTTCTCGTGCGCGATTTCGGTGGCACGGATCACCTTATCCACGTCGGCGCCTTTGCCCGAGCCTCCCGTCGAGTAGGAGAGCATCGCCACCCGGGGCTCGAAGCCAAACTGCATCGCCGTCTCCGCTGTCGTGATCGCGATAGTCGCCAGCGCCTCGGGGTCGGGATCCTGATTGATCGCGCAGTCGGCATAGATCAGCACCTGCTGCGCCATGCTCATAAAAAAGAGGCTCGAGACGATGGGGATACCGGGGCGGGTCTTGATAATCTGGAGTGCGGGGCGGATCGTCTCCTGTGTCGTATGGATCGCCCCCGAGACCATCCCGTCAGCGTACCCAATGTGCACCATCATCGTCCCGAAATAGGAGGGAGAACGCACCATATCGTACGCGGCATCCCGGGTGATCCCTTTGGCTTGGCGCAACGTGTAGAAGGTTTCGGCAAACTCAGGGGTCCACTCCGAACGCTCCGGATCGACGATCATCGCCCCGCCGATGTCAAGCCCCTGTGCACCGGCAATACGCCGGATGGTCTCTGCCTCTCCCAACAGGATGATGGTCACCGCCTTGCGCCGCAACAGCACTTCGACGGCACGCAGCACCCGTTCATCGGTCGCCTCGGGGAGGACGATCCGCTGCATCCGCTTCTGTGCTGTCTGAAAGAGGGAGTATTCGAACATCATGGGGGTCATCACCGACGAATCGGTCTGCACAATCTGACGCTGAAGATGATCGTAATCCACCGCCGCATTGAAGAGCCCCATCGCCAGTGCGATTTTTCGCTCACTCTCCGGCCGGATCGTCGCTGCGACATGCTCCACTTTCAGTGCCGTATGGTACGTATCTTCCTCATGGGCAAGAAGGGGAATCGCATGATGATCTGCTCCTTCTATTATCGCCATGATCGATGCGGGTAGCTTCCGCCCGCCGGTCAGTAATATCCCGGAGACAGTCGGATAGTGTGGGGAATCGGCTGCCATGACAGCCCCCAACGCAATCTCCGGGCGATCTCCCGGCACAAGGATCAAATCTCCCTCCTCAAGATACCCGAGAAAATGTTCAAGCTGCATCGCCGCGATCCGCGTCCCGCGCACGACCCGGCGCATCGCTTCGGCTTCTCCCCGGATCCGCTCACACCCCAGCGCCTCCGCTACTTCGCCCACTGTCGGCATGTCCAGCTCCGGAATTTCTTCGAGAAGATAGATCGGCACCGGGAAATCCAATTCGGTGAGCTTTGCGCGCAGCGATTCCACCACCGAAACGTCCAACCGATTGGCAAACGTCGCAAAATGGGTACACCCCGATGCCGTGATCCGCTCATGATCGATCCGGATCGCATCGAGGAGTATTTCAGCATCCTGCCCGCACCCCTTGAGGACATTGACGAACGCAGCCCTGGTATTACGTGCCAGTTCAAGGTTGAGATCGGCATCGATTGTATCGGGGAAAGCCTCCGGCTGCAACCCCTCAATCAGGACAAAATCGTACGCAGCTTCCAATGCCTTGATTCGCTCCATCAGCAGGCCAATCGCCCCATCCAGATCCCCTGCTGCCGCATACCGCTCTATCTGCTGTACCGACAATCCCACCATATCGGCACGCACCATATCCAGCCCGTACCGCTCGAGAAAGAAGGTGATATCGTTGTCCCGCACTCCGTCGGCCACAAACGGTTTGAAAAACGCCACCCGCCCCATCCGGGCTTTGAGGAATTCCATCATCCCCATCGTCACCACAAGCTTGCCAGAGGCCACCGTATGCGAAGAGACATAGAGGCTTTTGATTTTCATGAAATACGTCCTTGACATTACCGCACCAAGTATATACCCAAATGTTTGATGCTGCAATTTCGTTCACAGGCAAGGCAGATTTTTGAAGGACTCGCCATAGCGAATTCAAGAAAATCTAACGCGGCATGTGGGCGAAAGTGCTGCACCCTTCGGGGAGAACAATACGAGACAACCTGCACGCAAAAAAATCTTTGCGCCCTAAGGGCATTTCCTGCGGGCAATTGACTACGGCCAGTCCGGCAGATTTTTTCACATACATCTCGTCTCGTTCTCTCAAACGTTTGGGTATATACTTGGTGCGGTAATAGTATTGCACCCGCCATTGTACCTGAGGCGGGCTTGAGGACGGGTCTGTTTACGCGAGAGGTTTTGTCCTTTTTCGTTGTACCAGCGGGTAGGCGAGTGAAGCAAGCATCATCAACACCATCAGTAGGTCGATACTTTGGCTGTGGGGATTATAGGTACACCCACCACCGGTACCTTCTCCCGTATTTCTTCCATTGTCATCATTCGACGTATTTGCATCATCGTCTACAGGCTGTGCGGTAACGGTGACGTTCATCTCATCGCTGTCGGTTGCTCCGTCGTTATCGGTCACCGTCAGTGTCAGGGTATGCACCCCGGCCGTATCCGGTGCCGTATAGGTGAAGGAAGCCGTATCGGCCAGTACGGTATCCCCCTCTTTCCACTGGTAGGAATGGATGGTACCGTCTGCGTCACTTCCACTGCCGTTGATATCGATCAACTGATTAGTCTGCACGGTACGATCCGCTCCGGCATCGGCCGTGGGATGTTGGTTGGGCGCGGTAACCGTAACGTTCATCTCATCACTCCCCGTCGCCCCATCATCATCGGTTACGGTCAGAGTCAGGGTATGCACCCCGGCCGTATCCGGTGCCGCGTAGGTGAAGGAAGCTGCGTTGGCCAGTACAGTATCTCCCTCTTTCCACTGGTAGGATTGGATGGTACCGTCGGAGTCACTACCGCTGCCGGTAAGGATGATCGTCTTCCACCGTCCGGTCTTCTCCAGCATTGGCTGTCGGAGGCTGATTGGGTGTGTTATCATCATTTACCAATACTTTTATCGCGACATTGGGATCTTTAAAACTGGAACCATTTAGATCTTCTTAAAATAAAGAGTGAAGTGCCGATCTATTGATTATACATTCAACAGAATACTAACGGTTATTTCGCGTCAGTTTGCTTCAGATTTGGTCGAATGGGATTGGTGGAGAGAGGGAGAGCTTTTTGAAAATTCAGAAAGTAGTTATTTTGTTTGAGTTGTGCTCAGGTTTGTGGGTTTGGGTAAGGGAGCTTACGCACAGTAAGTGACTGCACCCATCCCGCGAAGATGAGTGCAAATCGAACAAAAGAACTATTTTCTGCGGAGTTCTTTGATACGGGCTGACTTACCCTTCCGGTCGCGCAGATAAAACAGCTTCGCACGACGGACACGTCCACGGCGGAGGACTTCGATGCTCTCAATACTCTCAGAGTAGAGGGGGAAGACCCGCTCGACACCGACGCTGTTGGCACCGATCTTGCGGACGTTGAACGTGCGGCCGGTCCCTTCACCGCGGATGGCGATGCAGACGCCTTCGTAATTCTGGATACGCTCTTTGTTGCCCTCTTTGATGCGGACAGCGACACGGACGGTGTCACCGGCGCGGAAATCGGGGATGTTTTTCTCGGCGAGTTGGGCTTTTTCAAAGCTCTCGATGTACTTGTTTCTCATAGTGTGCCTTTTGCTTTCTGGTATAGATCCGGA
>WFSU01000129.1 GCA_015485845.1 Nitratifractor sp.
TCCCTTCGCAGTCGCACCACATTTCTACGGATATGCGACACCTCTCTGGGTGTCAAACTCCGGCCATCGATTCGGTTGGTTGGTTTTACTGACTTTTTCATAATATAATATTATACCGCAATTCAGCTTATTGTTTGGTGGAGTAATAGAAGTTTTGTGTAGTGAAATTTTTCGGAGTAGGGTCTTCAGTCCAACAAGAACGCTTGAGCGTTCAATTTGAACAATTCAAACAAATAATTACGAATAAACTTTGGTATAATACTCCCAAAAAACAGAGGCTACTATGACCAAATCCCACTGGACTGATCTCGTGACGCTTCTGCTCATCGGCGGGGCGTACCTCCTGCCGGAGCCGTACCACACACCGGTGTTAATGGCGGGTCTGTTTGCGTTTTCAGGGGCGGTGACCAATCAGCTGGCGATCCACATGCTCTTTCACCGGGTGCCGGGGCTTTATGGCTCGGGGGTGATCGAGAAGAATTTTGAGCAGTTCAAACGCTCAATCCGCTCCATGGTGATGACACAGTTTTTTACCTCTGAGAAACTCAATGCCTTTTTTGTCGAGGAGGAGCAGCAGATCGATCTGGCTCCTTTGGTCGAGTCGGCCGATTTCGATCCGGCGTTTGATGCACTCAAAGCCAGTGTCATGGAGTCCAAGCTGGGGCAGATGCTTCAAATGTTTGGTGGAGAATCGGCGCTTGAACCGTTGCGAGAGACGTTTGCCCGCAAGCTCAAAAGTGCGGTGGTCGGCATCGTCTCCTCCGAGGCCTTTCGGGCACAGATGGAGCATCACCTCGCCCACTCTTCGCTCAGTCAGGATCTTATTGCCCAGATTGAGCGGATCGTCACCCGCCGCCTCGATGAGCTGAGCCCGGCGATGGTCAAGGAGCTGGTCTTTGAGCTGATCCATGCCCATATGGGGTGGCTGGTAGTATGGGGCGGTGTGTTTGGCGGGCTGATTGGGCTGATCTCGTCGCTGGTGGTGCGGTCATGACGCTGGCACATTACATCGACTTGGCTCAGTTATTACCCAAACATCTCGGCACACATGCGCAGAATCGTGCGTTTGGATTGGAAAATCCGGACAGTACGCCCACAGAGCAGATCGAAGCATGGCGCACACAACATATCGATCGCTTGGAGCTGCCACGATGGAGTGATGTGTTTGTGAAGTATCACTACTGGATCGGACTGATTGGGGGCGTGATGGCGTTTGTGCTTGGTGCGATCTCGGGGGCGACGCTGCTGAGTTACAGTGGAAAAGCCCCGGTCAATGTGGTCTATTTTTTGGCATTGGCTGTCGGGGTGCCCGTGGTGACGATGGGGTTGGCGTTGATCTCAATGGCACGGGCTTCACGGGCGCACAATGTATTGGTGCATCTCTCACCGGCATCGTGGATGGAAAAAATCCTTTCGCGTTTTTCTCCCAAAAACCAGGAGACACTCGAAAACCTCCACTTCAATCCCCGACTATCCAATTGGCTCGTGATTGAACGCGCACAGATGATGGCATGGTGGTTTGCCTTTGGGGTGCTGATCGCGCTCCTTGGGGTTGTAGTGACACAGGATGTCGCGTTTGCATGGAGCACGACTCTTTCGGTGACTCCGGAGCAGTTTCACCGTTTGGTGGGCTGGATCGCTGCACCGTGGAGTGCCTGGCTCCCTTCGGCTGTTCCTTCGGTTGACTTGATCGAGCAGAGCCAGTTCTTTCGCCTCGGCGGTAAACTGGACAACGCCATGATCCACCATGCGGCTCAGCTGGGACAGTGGTGGAAGTTTCTTGCTATGGCGACGCTGGTGTATGCATTGGGATTGCGCACCTTGGTATGGATTGCGGCGCGTATCGGCCTGCGCCGATCGGTCAAGGAGGCGGTGCTGACTCTCGAAGGGGTGCCGGTGTTGTTGGAGCAGATGAACACACCGGTTGTGGAGACCACTGCGCAACAGCCCGAGCCTGCGTTTGTTCAGGATTCTGATAGTTATGAGCGTCGGGTGACCGAGCTGGAACCTTCCTATGATGCCGTGCTGGGCTGGGCGATGGATCGTGAGACGATTCGGGTGATTTTGGATACCTTGCAGGTGGAGACCTCGTTGATTGCTGATCCGGGAGGGAATCGTACTCTGGAAGAAGATGCCGGGATTGTAGCGCAAATCACAAATGAGATGATGCGCATGACAGCAATCCCCCGCAAGATGTGGGGGATGTTTGATGAGATGCGATCGGAGGCTATGAAAGCTATGATCCCCGGAAAAGGGCGTTCGTCGGCAGAAGAGACCCCCTCACAGGAGGATGCGTCAAAAGACGTGCTCATGCTGGTCAAGAGTTGGGAGCCTCCGATGATGGACTGGGTTGATTTCCTCGAAGATCTTGCCGGGGCGGTCGATCGGATCACCGTCGCACCGATAGGAACAGCTGAAGAGGGGTATCGTGCTGCATCCAGGGATGTCACTGTCTGGAGTCGGAAACTGCGCCTTGTGGATTTGGAAAAGGTCGTATTGTGGCAGCCTTGATTGCTTCACCCCATCCCCGCTTCGCCGTTGTGGGACATCCCAACAAAGGCAAGAGCTCTATCGTCGCCTCCTTGGCATTTGATGATACGGTGCAGATCTCCGATACCCCCGGCACCACGACCCGTACCCGCTCCTTTCCGCTTACCGTCGATGGGGCAGTGCTCTATGAGCTGTTTGACACGCCGGGCTTCCAGCGGGCACGGCAGGTGCTAGCATGGCTGAAGGCGCAGGATGTTGGTGCTGATAAACGCCCCGAGGCAGTACGGGCATTCTTGCGTGTGCACCGGGATGATCCGAAATTTGCCGACGAGGTGGAACTGCTGACCCCCATCATGGCTGGTGCGGGGATCCTCTACGTGGTGGACGGCTCCAAGCCCTACGGCGAAGAATACGAGGCCGAGATGGAGATCCTCCGCTGGACGGGGCAGCCCTCGATGGCACTGATCAATCGGATCGGCACCGAGGATTACAGCGCGCAGTGGGAGGCGGCACTGGGACAGTATTTTAAGCTCATCCGCACCTACGATCCGATGGCACGGGATTTTGACGGGCACATCGCGTTGCTGGAAGGGATTGCGCAGCTGCGGCAGGAGTGGATGCCCTCGGTCAAGCGTTCCATTGCCCTCTTTGAGGCGTACCGACAGCGGCTTTTGGGGGCGACGGCTCAGAGTATTGCGCGTCTTGTGCAGCGCACCATTGCTCATGTTGAGCGGCTTCAATTTGCGGGAGAAGCCCCGACCAACATGGACAAAGAGAAACTTGCCTCCCGATACCAGGAGCACCTGCGTCGACTGGAGCAGCGTGAACAGCGGGATGTGGAGGCGATCTGGCACCATAAGCATCTTGACAAAGAGCAAGCCACCCTCCTGTTTGACGGAATCGATCTTTTCTCGAGGGAAAGTGCTTCGATCTTCGGCTTGACCCGCAAAGAGATGTTTGTCACCGGTATGGCAGGCGGCGCAGCAGCCGGGGCAGGGATTGATCTGTTGTTCGGGGGAACTACCTTTTTATTGGGAAGTGCGATTGGTGCGGTTGTGGGCGGTGTGGGTGCTTACTGGGGATTTGAGGAGCTTTCCGAGATCCGAATATTGGGCACCACGCTGGGCAAGCGCTCCCTGGAGATGGGCCCGATGACCAACCGCAACTTCCCCTACATCCTCCTCGGCCGCGCCCTCTACCACGCCCACACCGTGGCCTCCCGCTCCCATGCCGTACGGGGCACGGTGCAGCTGGTGATGGATGAGACGTTCAAGGAGCGGTGGCTGGGTGACGAGCTTCGGACGGAGTTGGAAACATATCACAAAACATTCCGCTCTGGCGAGGAGCCGGATGCCGAGACGTTCAAAGAGTATGAAGGGCTGATCTACCGAAGTTTGGAAATGTTGTTGTGATGTGAGGCGTAACGATGGCATACAAACTATTGACCGGCTTGATGATCCTTTTTTTCGTGATGTTTCCCCACTACTCGTGGTACATCACTCATCCCGATGCGCCGCATGGATTGTTAGAACATGGCTTTGTTCTCTTCCAGTTTGTGGCCAATCAAACACTCGGGATCGTTCATGAGGCCGGGCACGGTGTGTGTTATATTCTCCCGTGTCCACGATGGTATATGGTCGCAAACGGTACGATCTTCCAGCTGATGTTTCCTGCCGGTATCTCCTGGTACTACTGGAAGAGAGGTCAGCAATACTGGGCATTTTTTGCACTTTTCTTCGTCGGTTTTTCCCTTCAATATATGGCTTGGTACATTTCGACAGCTCATGAAGGGTTGCACTTGCCCGCTTACAAATCCTTTCTTGGTGTTGACAGCAATCATGACTTCAATTATCTTCTCGGATTGGCGGGCTGGGTTCCATACGATGGGGTGATTTCGGCTTTTGTCCATTTTTTCGCGTATATAATTATGCTGGCGGCATTGATTGGAATGATTTTTGTGTCGATACAGAAGGGCAAAGAATGGCGCCTGTAGATTCCGTGTTGTGCCCCCACAGCACCATTTGGTACAACAACATAAAATATCGGTGAAATTATTTTATATATCATTGGTTTGTTGCATCTGTTTTGTTGTGCAACATTATTGGTGTTGTCAGGGACGACCAAAGGAAGTGCCTATAGTGTGCAACACCCTGGTTTATGAGCGTTTCCCGTCGTATTGCTTATTCTTCTTACGATAACCACCCGATTTATTCCGGTCGTTTTTGCGGTTGCCTTGATAGCCGTTTCGGTTATTGCGGTTTCGGTTGTAATTTCCCCCACCACGCTTGCGGTTATTATGGTTTCCGCCCCGGTCATGGCGGGCGCGTTCGATGAGGCGTTCGATCTCTTCGAGGCTCAGACCGATTTTTTCTTTGCCGGTGACGGAGGATTCCCGGAGGACGTAGGTGGCCAGTAGCTGGGCGATGGTGACGATATCAAGGTCGTGCTGGAGGGTGCGGACGAGGTCGATGCCTTCTTCGGTGATTTTGGTGGCAGCGATTTCGCCGAAGAGGGCGTTGCCCTTGGACTCCTGGAGCTCCTGACGGGTGGGGATCACCTGGGAGGCCATGGTGGTGCCCACGTCCCGCTCGATCCGTTTGATGGCACGCAGTTCATTGGGGCTGACGAGAGTGATCGCTTCGCCGCTCTTGCCGCCGCGTCCGGTCCGGCCGATGCGGTGGACGTAGCTCTCGGAGTCAAAGGGCATGTGGTAGTTGAAGACATGGGTCACATCGTTGACGTCGAGTCCGCGTGCGGCAACGTCAGTGGCGACGAAGATATCGACCCCGCCCTGTTTGAAGGCTCGGATGGTCACTTCGCGCTGTTTTTGCTCCATGTCACCGTGGAGAGAGGCGACTTTGAACCCCTGAGAGGTGAGGTGGGCTGCGAGGCGGTCGACCTCTTTTTTCATCCGGCAGAAGATGATACATTTGCCGGGATTTTTGTAGTCGATCAGGCGGACAAGCGCATCGTCGCGTTCGCGCTCCTGGACGACGTAGTAGAGTTGGGTGATGTCGGTGTTGGTGCTCTCGGCTTTGGTGATCGAGACGGTTTTGGGATCGTGGAGGATCGATTCGGCCAGCTTGCGGATTGCTTTGGGCATGGTGGCGGAGAACATCAGGGTTTGGCGCTTTTGCGGGAGGAACGTGAAAATATTTTTGATCTCATCGAGGAAGCCCATGTCAAGCATCTCATCGGCCTCATCAAGGACGACGAAGCTGGGGTTGATTTTGATCTTGCCTCCCTGGAGGAGATCTTGAAGGCGGCCGGGGGTGGCGACGACGATGGAGGCTTGGCGGATCCGTTCGATCTGCTTGCCATACGGCGTGCCGCCATAGACGGTCGCGGTGCGCAGTCCGGCTCCGCGTCCGAAGCGGTAGAGTTCGTCGCTCACTTGCATCGCCAGCTCGCGGGTGGGGACGATGACGAGCCCTTCGACGGTGCCATCTGCGGCCATCATGTTCATCATCGGCAAGCCAAAGGCAGCGGTTTTTCCGGTGCCGGTCTGTGCCTGGGCGATGATGTCGTGTCCTTCGAGGATGAGGGGGATGGCTTCTTTCTGGACGGGGCTGGGCTCGCGAAAGCCTGCTTCATCCACCGCCGCTTGTATTTCGGGTTTCAGGTGAAAATCGGTAAAGGTCATGGTGTTACTTTATGGTTAAATTGTTCTTGAAGGCTACTATCGAGTAGGGGCATTGCAGAAAACTAAACATATTATAGCGGGTTAAACCCAAATAGTAATTGCGTTCGAGTTAAGCTGAGACTGTGCAGGCAAGGATACCTTTCTCGGCCTTGCACGTGGGAGAAGCAGGAGGTATTATCATTATCACCTGGAACCTATTTTTGGAACCTATTTTTCCGAACGGTTACTCAGCAATCGGTAGTAGACATCCTTTTTGAAGCTGTCATTACTCTGCTTCATAAAAGTAGACAGCTTCTTATGCATAATCAACATATAGACAAAGTGCAGCACAACCATATGGACGGCAACACCCTCTTTTTTACTGAAGTTGCTTAGTTTGAGGATGCTCTTGATATTCAGAAGCCTGAGAGTCTCATAGATGGGGTTTTTTAAGTTGTCGTTGATGATACGGAGTATTTGCGATTCTATCTTCATGATCTTTTACCTCTCTACTATAGATAGATATTATATCTAAAAGTACCGTAAAATGGGATTTATTTAAGTTTGATCCAGCAAGAATTCACAACGGATACGATTTGTCAAGGGTTACAAATCTTGATGAA
>WFSU01000130.1 GCA_015485845.1 Nitratifractor sp.
ATCCTGCCGGTTTAAAAAAGGTGTGAAGATTTTTCAAATGACGGGGGGGGTTTCACTCCGTTCAACGGGACTGAAGTCCCTGCTCCTGATGGAAGGTATCAGGTGCGGTACTCAGCGTTGATCTTGACGTAGTCGTAGCTCAGGTCACATCCATAGGCGGTATAGCCCCCCTCACCCATTCCCAGATCGCACGTGACCGTAAAGGTATCCTGTTGCATGACCCGGTAGGCGATTTCCTCTCTCTCACGGTCGAGTTCCCGCTGCTCGGGAGCATAAATCAACACATCATCATAGTGGATCCGCAATGTCTCTTCATCGCAGGCAATCCCGGCCGATCCGATGGTCGAAGCAATGCGTCCCCAGTTGGGGTCTTCGCCAAAAAGGGCGGTTTTGACGAGGAGGGAGTTGCTCAGCGCGACGGCGGCTTTGCGGGCATCGTCGGTGCTGGCGGCTCCTTTGATGTCAAATGCGACCACTTTGGTCGACCCCTCTCCATCGCGGAGAATCATCATCGCCAGCTCAAACATCACATAGCGCAACCCCTCCCGAAACGCCTCTCGATCGTAGACGCCACTGGCATGGTTGCTCAGCAGCAGAGCCGTGTCGTTGGTAGAGGTGTCTCCATCGACCGAGATACGGTTGAATGACGCATCAGCACCGTCTCGGAGGAGCATCTCCATCTCATCCCGGGGGACATCAGCATCGGTGACGATAAACGCCAGCATCGTGGCCATGGCCGGGTCGATCATCCCCGCCCCTTTGGCGATGGCAGCGATGCGAAAAGATCGGCCGTCGCCAAACGTAACGTCGCAGGCAACCTCTTTTTTGAACGTGTCGGTGGTCAGGATCGCCCGGGCAGTGGCATCAGAGTTACATGCCTCAAAGTCCAGCCGGTCAAAAGCAGTTATGATCTTCTCGGTTGGGAGACGATAGCCAATCACACCGGTGGAGCTCATGATAGGATGGGTGACGTCGATCTTTTTCCCCAGAGCATCAAGGATCGTATCGATGTCCCGGATACCCGCTTCGCCGGTCATGGCATTGGCATTTTTGGCGTTGATGAGGATAAAATCGGTCTGGAACCCGTCAGGATAACGTTGGTAGTGACGGATGGGCGCTGCCTGGAAACGGTTGGACGTGAAGACCGCAGCGACATCGCAGAGCCGATCAGATCGGATAAAAGCGACATCTCCTTGAGAGGTATCGGGTCGCAATCCGACGTTGACACTGCCGCAGTAAAAGCCGGGAACCGTGGCCAGGCCACCGTCGATGGGGGTGATGTTATACATAGTTCAGCTCCTCGGGGCGCTCTTTGCGCCGGATGAGTTGTTTGGCCTTTTGGATCCCTTCACTGGTACCCACGAGGATCAGCCTGGATTTGGGCATGATGAGGGTATCACCTTTGGGCATGGGGATGAAATTATCCTCTTTGGGGGTGATGCCGATCACATCGACGTTGGCGATATCGCGGAGTTTGGCTTGTTTGAGCTTTTGGAGTACCAGCCAGCTGGTTTTGGAGACTTTGACCTCCTCCATGTCGAGTGGGGTATCGCTACGGTAGAGAAATTCCTGAAGGATGTTGGCCATATCGGGACGGACAGCGATGGCGTTGATGCGCTGGGCGAGAAGTTTGGTAGCGGTGACGACCCGATCGGCGCCGAGTTTGTGGAGCTTCTGCTCATCCTCGGTGCTGTTGGCATCGGTGATGATAAGAAAAGGATGTTTGCCCCGTCCGATCTCCTTCTCATAGAGACGCACCGAAGCGATGACGGCGATGTTGTCGGCGATGTTATTGGAAAGGGAGATAACCCCTTTGGCACTGGAGAGGTGGGATTTGAGTATCCCCTCTTCGGTGTGAGGTTCGGCGGAGACGAAGTAGGGGTAGTGATATTTTTTGGCAATGGCTTCAAGATCTTCACGCGGATCGACGACGACAAAAGGGATGTGGTTTTCCCGGAGTTGCCGGGTGACCTGGATCGTGTAGTCGTTGTGGTAGCAGATCACAAAGTGTTGTTTGAGCCGGGCGATTTCGTAGAGCATTCTTCTCTCCTTGGCTATCTTTTGAAATTCCCCTTTTTTAATCACCTCGGCGACGATTCCTACTGCGATGGTAAAGACGACGAATCCGACAATGATCAGGGTGATCGTAAAGATACGCCCCATGTCTGAGATGGGTTGGATCTCGCCGTATCCGACGGTGGTAAATGTGATGCCGGTCTGGTAAATCGCATCCATCAGAGGAAAGTGGTCAATCAGCATGTAGCCGATGGTACCGACGAGCATCGTCAGTACGGTCAGGATCAGGGGGATTCGAAACGGCGCGAGGTGGCCGTAGAATTCATCGTTGAGGGTGATGTGGGGTTTGGTAGAACGTTGCCAGCCAAGCGTCTTTGGGATACGCTTCATTGTGCTGCTTTGTTCATGCGGTGCATGATCCCCGCAGAGGGGGATTATTCAGCGACCTGTGCTTGGGCTGCTTTTTTCTTCATGGTGCGCAGGGTAGAAGCCGCAACCTTAATCTTCTTGGTAGTGCCATCCTCGAGGGTGACCCGTACGGTGCGGAGGTTAGGAAGCTGTCGGCGCTTCGTTTTGTTATGTGCGTGAGAAACATTGTTTCCTGTCAGGGGGCCTTTGCCGGTTACTTGACATCGTCTTGCCATGATAGAGCCTTTTGAGTAGTTTGATTTTTGGTAAATTCTAACGAAAAATTAGAAAAAGTTTTGCGATTTTACTCAAAAGTGGCTTAAGGGCACCTCAACAACGGACAAAACAGATTGTACGGGAAGATTATCGGGGAGTTTTGGTATAATGCCGCATAGTGATTTTCAAAAAATAAGGAATAATGATGCAGGTAGCACCGAGCATACTTTCGGCCGATTTTGGACATTTGGCACGGGATGTCCAAGCGATTTGCGACGGAGGGTGCGACCTCGTGCATGTGGACGTGATGGACGGGCATTTCGTCCCGAATCTTACCATCGGGCCGGTCGTAGTTGAAGCGGTAGCCAGGGTCGCTACGAAGCCGTTGGATATACACTTGATGGTGAAGAATAACACCTTTTTCGTCGATCTCTTCGCCCCACTCAAACCGAAATACATCTCCTTTCACATCGAAGAGGAAAAACACCCCCACCGCCTCATCCAGAAAATTCGCAATCTGGGTATCAAGCCTGCCATCGTGCTGAATCCCCACACGCCTCCCGAAGCAGTCGAGTATCTGCTCGCTGATTTGGACATGGTACTTCTGATGAGTGTCAATCCCGGTTTCGGAGGTCAGAGCTTCATCGACTCGGTTATCCCCAAAGCGCAAAAACTTAAAACTATGATCGCTCACCATAACCCTGAGTGTCTGATCGAAGTAGACGGCGGTGTCAACGATCGGAATGTCAAACGGCTTGCCGATGCGGGAGTCGATGTCGTTGTTGCCGGTTCGTTTGTTTACAAACATCCCAAGGGGGTTAAAGAGGCGATTGCCTCTTTGAAGTGCATAGTGAATAACGAATAGTGAATAGTTCAGGAATGCATTGCGGGGCAATGCTTATTATTGAAGGAGTTTTCATGAAATTTTTTAATAAAAAAGCTTTTCGCCAGAAAAGCCAACCAAAACTATTCACTCCCCTGAAAGAAGTTTCTTCGTGAAAGCCAAGATCTGCGGTATTACCAATCTCGAAGATGCCCTTCATGCTGCCCGTGCGGGAGCCGATGCATTGGGGTTTGTTTTCTATGAGCCTTCTCCTCGGTATATTACCCCCGAGGCTGCAGCTGAAATTATCCGTCAATTGCCGCCGTTTGTTGAGCGGGTAGGGTTGTTTGTCAACGTGACACCGGAAGTTGTCAATACGATTGCCGTACAGACGGGGATTTCACTGGCACAGATCCATTTTGAGGTGGACGAAGCATTCCTCGAGGTGCTTGCCATCCCGGC
The DNA here is from genome assembly GCA_015485845.1 of Nitratifractor sp. Taxonomy (GTDB): domain Bacteria; phylum Campylobacterota; class Campylobacteria; order Campylobacterales; family Sulfurovaceae; genus S017-3. The sequence continues at coordinate 3,926 of WFSU01000130.1, forward strand.
ACTCCCGGTGGTACGGGCACGGAAGCCGGAAGATTTGTCAACCTTTATAAACCGTTACCGATTGGTGGATGCATACGTTGACGGATACGGTGGAGAAGGGAAACGCCTGGCACTGGAGTGGTTTGCCGGGCGGGATAATTCCCGGACAATTCTGGCCGGAGGGTTGACTCCGGACAATCTTGCTTCCGTCAAGGGGATGGGATTTTACGGAGTCGATGTCAGTTCGGGAGTTGAGGCTTCCAAGGGGCACAAAGACCCCGATAAAGTGGAGCGGTTCATCCGGTATGCTCAAAGTCTATGATGAATTGACCGCAGCCTTTCGGCGCAACGAAGGCCGGCTCTCTCCTGAGGCGTATGAGCGGATTGTACGCAAGCACACGACCCTTTTTGAAGACAGCGATACCATTTTTGTCCTCCTTCAGGCTTCGGGATATCCGATCGAGATGGAGGGGGATGGGTATCGATTTCGACCCCATTTTACTCCTTATGATGAAGAGACGTTTTGCATCGTGGACATCGAAACCAACGGCTCCAAACCCGGCACGTCCCAGGTGATCGAGATCGGGGCAGTCAAAGTGCGGGGCGGGGAAGTGATCGCACGATTTGAGACCTACGTCGCGTGCGCCTATCTCCCCGATCAGATTATTAAACTTACCGGTATCGAGCCCGAGGATCTCGTCGGGGCACCCTCACGTCGAGAGGCGTTGACGCAGCTTCGGGCGTTTCTCGATGATGCGATTTTTGTGGCGCACAATGTACAGTTTGACCATACATTTTTGACGGCTTCCTTTGAGCGGTTCGGGTTGGGAAGTATCGGCAATCCGAAGATGTGCACCATCGAGTTGGCGAAACGGACGTTTGAGAGTGAACGGTATGGATTGGCGTATCTTAACGAAACCCTTGATCTGGGATCGCGGGCGTTGCACCGTGCCTACTGTGATGCCAATGCGGCGGCCAAAGTGATGCTCAAATCGTTTGAGACGCTACCGGAGTATGTTCAAACGACGGATGATCTGTTGCGGTTTTCGACATCGAGTCAAAAAGAGAGACGCCTAGCCTCAACGTAAGAGCAGGGACTTTAGTCCCGTCATGTAGAACGGAAGTTCCGCCTTCAGCGGAACAACGTATGCCATTTATTTGTTATCTGTCAGACATGGTACGATGTGGTGCAGAAAAAGTATTTGTGCAAAAACAGGTGAGAAGAGATTGAGTACTGGAATATAGTTGAGCCCAGCTCCAATCATGGCAAGAAGGGTGGTGGTTCGGGTGGTACAGGCTTTGATGCTGTTTTTGTCCTGACTGAACATACCTCCGACATCGTAGAGGGTGGGTTCTTTGATGAGGATCGACCAGAGCCAGAGCATATAGACGGCCCCCAGGACGGGGACGAACATTAGCGGAAACGTCACAAGAAATACCCCAAGGAAAACCGCTGCGGATTTGAGGCTCAGCAGAAGACTTGTGGTGGTGCCGGGGCTGCCAGAAGGCGGCATATCGGGGTAGTGTTTGTTTGAGAGTTTTTTCAGCAGCG
>WFSU01000131.1 GCA_015485845.1 Nitratifractor sp.
CCATTCGCCCAGAGAGGACTGTCGGCTCCGCCGGTGAGCATCGCTGCATACGTGCCGAAGGTCTTGGCCACCATGGCGATGGCCACCATCGCCGAGAGATAGGCCAGCACCGAGGCCGAACCGGAGAAAACCCCTTCGTTGTAGCACTGCACTAGGTACTCGACCATGCCGCCCCGACTGGGATACGCTACTGCCAGTTTGGCGAACGAGTAACTGCTCAGCAGAGCAATAACCCCGCCAAAGAGAAAAGAGACCCACACAAGATTGCCCGCGATGGCTCCCGCTTCACCAAGGAGGACGAAGATCCCCGCCCCCACCATTGAGCCGATCCCGAGAAACACCGCACTCCAGAAACCGAAGGCTTTTTGCTGTCCCATATTCTTCCTTTGTTCTACAAAATTCAGCTTCGAATGTCACCATTGTACTCTGATTGAGTAAACCCCTTTTGCTATACAGGTTGCAATAGGAATTTAGGCAAACCACTGCCACACCATGACACCGCTCAGCAACAGTGTCACACCCATGGCAAAAAGAGAAAAAACGTTTTGGAAACGGGTAGCCCGATAGGGGCCCATAATCCGGGGGTTGTTGCCGATCATCAGCGCCAGCCCGATCAACACAGGAATCAACATGCCATTAAGCACTTGCGAATAATAAAGCGCATCCACCACCGTAATCCCCGGAACCATGTCGATCAGATCTCCAAAAAGCAACGCCCCAATGAAAACGATGTAGAAGCCCTTGGCATCGCTGACCTTGTAGTCCATCCCTTCACGCCAGCCGAAGGTGTCAGCTACGGCATACGCCGTCGAACCTGCCAGCACCGGGATGGCCAGAAATCCGGCAACCACAATCCCCAGCGCAAACAGTGCAAAAGCATACGCTCCGGCTGCCGGCCGCAATGCTTCGGTCAGGGTATGGATATCCTCGATACTCTTTTGGGTTCCATACAGCACGACCGCCCCGGTGATGATCATCGCGTAGGCCAGGAGGTTGGAGTAGACCATGCCGACAATGGTGTCGGTACTGACCTCATCGGCCTGGACGATGCTGCGCTTTTCCTCTTTTTCTTCGGCCGCCTGCCAAAACATCAGATAGGGAGAGATCGTGGTACCCAGCATCCCCAGCGCCGCTATGATCCAGGCCGCTTGCATCTTCATATGGGGCATCAAGGTGTTTTCCAGCACGGTCAGCAGGGGAGGACGAGCCAGGATTGCCGCCACGATATAGACAACGAGGATCCCCGTCATGGCAATAAAGATTTTTTTGATCTTCCGATACTGGCCAAATGTGATCAAATAGGCGATCAACGCGGTGATGGGAATCAAAAAGGCAATCGTTGGATAGCCGCTGATGGTGTGAAAAATCACGGCTATCGCATTGAGGTCGGCACCGATGGTCAGAATATTGGCCAACGCCAAAATCACGATCATCACGATGCTCAGTTTCCGGGAATAATACGCCGTCGTGATCTCCGGCAGACTCTTGCCTGTCACGATCGCGATGCGGGCAACAAGGTTTTGGATCGCGATCATCATCGGCGTCGAGAGCAGCAGCAACCAAAGTTGCGAAAAGCCCGTCGTCGCCCCCACCACGGTGTACGTGACGATCCCGGCCGGGTCATCCCCTGCCCCACCTGTGATGATCCCAGGCCCCAGCTTGCGTATTCGATCCCGGTTGACGCGGACATCGGCACGGATACGTTCTGTGAACGAGGGGGTCATACGCCTCCCTTATGTATTTGAAGGGGAATATCGCCTGAAACCGAACGGATATGAATATCCTGCTGCGGGAAGGGGATCTCGATATCGTGGGCATACAGCGCATCATAGATTACCATGAGAAACTCGGATGCTGTCCGTTTGGGGCGGTGAAGTTTGTCCCCGATGACCCAGACGAGGAGCTCGAAGTTGACACTGCTGTCGGCCATTTCTGTCATGATGACTCGTGTCTGACGCGTTCCTTTTTCAATGATATCCCCTCGAAGATCGCTATCAAGGATGGCTTTTTGTACGACTTCGATCACCGTATGAACATCCGTGCCGTATGCGACGCCAAAGGGGATAGAGAAGCGCCGAATATTGTCGTTCATCGTCCAGTTGATGACATTGTTCTCGATGAAGCTCTGGTTGGGGATGATGATGTCGATGTTTTCGTTGGTGTTGATCGTCGCGGAGCGCATACGGATGTCGGTCACGTATCCCCGGTGGCCATCGATCTCGATGTAGTCTCCGATCTTGACACTGCGCTCGAACATCAGGATCAACCCTGAGACGAAATTGGAAACAATGTTCTGCAATCCAAATCCGATCCCTACCGAAAGAGCACCGGCTACCAACGCGATGGAGGAGAGCTTGACGCCCAAAATATTCAACGCGATAAAAAAGGCGATCGTCACGATCAAGTAATAGCCGAGGTTAGCCAACAGGGTTCGTGTCGAAGGGGTAAACGACTTGCGATTGGAAGCGGCAATCCTGCCGATGCGATTTTTGTAGAGAGAGCCCACGAAGAATCCCAATACAAATAGGATCAACGATAACCCCATTTTAAACAAACTGATGGGGGTGCCATTGATGGAAAAAACCGGCTGATTGATCATATCCCACCCTTGGTAGAGGGCTGTTTTGATCTCCTGTTTTCCGGTTCCGGCCAAGGTTTTGATCCGCCCAAGATAGTGCTTTTCCATATCGAGTAGCACCGGAGAAAGGTACTGATCGGTTTGGGAAGCCGTCAAGACTTTGTATTGAACCGCCTGCGCACGCAAACGTTTTTCCACCGAAAATGCCTGACTGCTCTTGAGCTGAAGGTAAGCTGCAAACACAAGAAAACGATCGGTCATATCTTTTTGTATCTGCTCCAGTAACTTTCCCTTGCTCTGCTGGATCAAAAATGACAATCCTCGAGTCTTTGGAGCATCATTAATGAGTTCGGCTTGCTCTTTTTGGATTTGAAGCTTTTGGAGAGTGCTTTTCAATTGAGCAATGACCTTTTGATCTTGCTTCAATTGTCCTTCGATCGTCTCACGATAAAAATGGACATAGGGAGGAACGGTTTTCAAGACATTCTGGAGACGCTGTATCTGATTTTGGAGTTGCTCTGTTTGCTGCCGATAGACTTGGTACTGCTTGTGTACGTAGGCATCCTGAAGCGTAAAGGTAAAAAGTTGCTTATCTTTCTGATCGAGTGCCTTGATTTGTGCTTCAATCATTTTGATCTTTTTTTGGCTCATCTTTACCTTGGTCTTGAGTTGATCCAAGTGGGTAATCGTCGTGAGCAAACGCCCAAAGAGTTTGCCATACGCATTGGTATCTTTGGCAGCCAGGATTTGGGAGACAGTTGTAGTCGAAACTGAAGTGTTAAAATCAATCAATTGCTTGAGAAGGATTTTTTCGAGAGAAACCGTCTCGGTCGCATTGCTCTCTTTACTCAATGATTTCAGCAGGGAGTGATAGACGGTGACATTGCCGTCGACAATCTTTGTGTCGATTTTGGCTGCAAAGAGTGTAGCAGACAGTATCACTGCTGCAAGGGAAACCTGAAGGAAACTACAAGAAAACCCCCTACATCGCACCGACATCATATCGCTATCCTTATCTTTGGGTTTTGCAGGTAATTCTATCAGAATATTGCGAAAGAATCTACTCGATCAGAGTATCTCCTCGAGATCTCTTGCCAGCTCATCGGCTTTGGTTTTTTGGCGACTTTTGGCGTGCGTCCACGCCGCCCAGAGTGCTCCGAAGAAACTCACGGCGACGAAGATCCATGGGTTGATGTTGTCCCAGGCATAGTAGTCAATCATCGCCGTCAACGCCGCAAAGAGCACAAAGTAAACGGCAAAGAGTGCGGCGACGTGCTTGAGGTTAATCTTTCTTGTGTTGTGTTTCGTCGATTTCATCGAGGAATATCCCTCCCGAAAGCAAAGCAATCCCGTCAAAGAAGAGGCTGATACCGACGAAGAGACCGACGAGGTACAGTGAGCTGAACGGCCAACCGGCGACGAAGATCACACCGAGGACAAACGACGTGATTGCATTGAACAGCCAGAGCCACCAGACTTTTTGGGGGCGCAACCCAAACGCCAGGCCAAACTCGGCAAAGGCATCCATGAAAAAGTAGATGGCCATCAACAATCCCAATGTCGCAGCACCCTGCATCGGATAAAAGATCATAAAGATCGCCACCATTACCAGCAGCACACTCTTGAGCCAGCCCGCCCAGTCATGGCGGTTGCTCGTCCACGTCATCCATCCGGCAAAGAATCCAGCAAACAGCATCAGGTACGAAACAAACGCCAGCGTCGTCATCGTCATGAAGGTCGGGAAGAAAATCCCGGCCGCTCCGAGGAGGATAAAGGCCGTTCCGCTGATTTTGGCATACTTTTTAAAGCTTGCCACCAGATTCTTGTTGATATTCATCTCAGCTGAGATATGGGTATTCCAGTTCCACATAATGGCTCCTTTTTATTTGCCTACCGCTATTGTACCACTTTTTGTTGGTCTTGCTGTGCTTCCTGTCGGAAATCGCCTTTCTTTTTGATTGCTTTGACAACCTCTTTTTTCTCAAAAGCATTGACTTTCTCTTCGGCGATCTGCTCAGGAGTTTTGTAAGCCTTTTTGGCTTTGGAAACAAAACGTTCGAAATCTTTTTTAAGTGTGGCATACAATTTGGCGACGACATTTTTGCCTTTGATCTCTTTTTGAAGAGCTTCGATGTCCGCATTGAGCACCTTGTAATCCGCGTCATGCCGAGAAGTGTACCCGAGCAATTCTGCACGTTTGAGCTCTTCTTTGGCCGCTTCAAGAATCTTTTGAGCTTCTTCTTTTTTCGCTGTGTCAAGCTGTGAAGCTTCGAGGATAAGATCCTGTGCACTCAATAACGGTGTCGGGACAATGGCCACATCCACTACGAGCGAATTCATCGCTTCGGCAATGGCATCGAGTGCCGCTTGTTCATCCCCTTTCTTCAGCGCCTCAAGTGCTTTCTGTGTCGCAGCGGGATAGAGCTTCATCGGGATGGAGATGAGGGAGATATCCAATTCATCCTTGAGCGGAGCCAACGCAGCCATCGCCGTCTGAGTATCGTGAGCTTTGAGCAGTTGTTGTGCCAGTTTGATCCGGGCAGCGATCACATCCGCCGAGCCGAGAAATGCGTACGCCTGGAAGCGCTCGTCCACTGGAATCAGATCGAGAGCGGGATTAGCCTTGAGGGCGGCATCAAAACTCTGTGTAGCGGATTCGAGTGCCTTCTGTGCATCAGCTTTCTTACCGACACGCAGGGCTTGCAGAGCCGCAAATGTCTGCTGCATCCCGGAGATGATCTCTTTGGGAGCCGGCTTATGTTTGGCCGTTTGCTCCTGAATAACGTGATTGACTAGGGTTTTTTTGTCCGTCTTTGCCTGTGCACTTGTCGCACCCACCAATAAAGCACATGCCAGTGCCGAAAGTACCACTCTTTTTTTCATTGTCGATCCTTTTGTTATGTATTTTGTATCTATCTTGTTGAGTCCGGGCTTGTTAAGATAATTGAATTGTATTCCTAAAACTCTAACCGAGTGTTAATATGATACAATTACAGTATGAATGATCAAACCTTAGGTTCGTTTTTGCTGTTGCTGTCGGTATTGTTCGGATTGAGCTACCTGCTGGCCGGGGTGCTGGAGCGGTTCAAAATCCCGGGAATCCTCGCCGCCCTCTTTGTCGCCATGGGGATGCACTACACGCCGTGGGGGATGTCGCTGACCCGGGGAATTTACGGGGAAATCTTCACGACACTGGCCGATCTGGGGGTACTGTTCCTCCTCTTTTTCATCGGAGCGCAGATCGATATGAAGGCGATGCGGCATCAAAGCGGCGAGATTGTCCTGGCCACCGTGCTCAATACTCTCGTACCGTTTCTCCTCGGTGCGGTTGCCATGCTCTGGCTCGGATACGGCTGGGTACTGGCGTTTGTGATCGGGGTGACGCGGATGCCCACGGCCGAGGCGGTGATCATCCCCATCCTCGATGAATTTGATCTTCTCCAAACCAAAGTGGGGAACTACATCGTCGGTGCCGGGGTGCTCGATGATGTGATCGAAGTATTCCTCGTCGCCTTCGTCTCGGTCTGGATCGGCGAAAAAAGCGGCCTTGGCGGCAGCGATGCCCACGCTATCCTGACCATCGTCCTCAACATCACCCTCTTCCTCGCCGTGGCCTGGGCATCGCGACGCTTCCTGCTCCTCCCCCTCTCCCGCTGGGCGCACACCAAAGTCGCCAATCTCATGATGCTCCTGATCCTCGTCCTCTTTCTGTTTGGAGGGTTTGCCGAATATGCTGATCTGGGGCTGGTGGTGGGTGCCATCGTCGCCAGTGTATTGATGCGCCCGGTGTTTGATGCAGCCGGGGAGGTCGGTGCGCAGGCGGAGCAAGCCAGCCGGGCGATCGCTTACGGCTTTTTTGGTGTGCTCTTTTTCCTCTGGATCGGAATGAGCGTCGATCTGCACGGGATGGTCGAAGCGCCCGAGCTGGCGCTTCTCCTGTTTCTCGCCGCTTTTGCGGGCAAACTCATCGGCATCTTTCTCATGGTACCGATGCACAAACTCACCGTCCGGGAGGCCTGGACGGTTGGCATAGGTCTCAACGCCCGCCTCACCACCGAAATCATCGTCGCCAAGCTCCTCCTCGATGCCCATTTGATCGACGACAAGCTCTTCACGGCACTGGTGGCTGCCTCATCGGTCTCCACCCTCGTCGTCCCCCTGCTCTTTTCCTTGTTGGTTTCCCGATGGCGCCGGACATTGATGCGGGCAGAGACCGGGGAGTCATAATGATGGACTATGCTCAGTTGCAATCGCTGATCATCGCGCTGGCCATCGGATTTCTGATCGGGATGCAGCGTACCCTCGCCTACCCACAAGAGAGCAAAGGCAATTTTGCCGGTACCCGCACCTTTGCCCTGATCGCACTGACAGGATATCTCTCCGGCTGGCTCCAGACGTTATTGCCAAGTATCTATCTGATCACCGGAGGCGGGCTCATCCTTTTCCTCTCCATCACTTACACCCTCAAGGTCATCCGCACCGGCCACTGGGGCATGACCACCCACATCGCCGCACTGGTAACCTGGCTGCTGGGTCTGCTTGTCTGGACGGGGAAACCGACGTATGCCTTTTTCATCGGAGTGGTCGTCATCATCCTGCTCGAAGTCAAACCCCGCCTGCAAGCCCTCGAACGCCACATCGGGATGACCGACATCCATGCCGTGACGCTGCTGCTGGCAATGACCTTTGTCATCCTTCCTGTTCTGCCTGATCGGATGGTCGATCCCTGGCACCTGTTCAACCCCTACAAAACATGGATGATGGCGGTCATCATCGCCGCGATCTCCTTCATCGGCTATGTCGCCATCAAAGTCCTCGGGCAGAAGCACGGGGTGTTTCTCACCGGTGCTGCCGGCGGGCTTATCTCTTCGACGGCTGTTTCCATCACCCTTTCCCAAATGTTTCAGAAGCAGTGGGATCTGATCAACAACTACGCCGGAGGCATCGCCATCGCCTGCACGTTCATGTATCTGCGGGTGCTTTTCGAAGCGTTTGTGATCGACCCCACACTGGCTGGACACCTCGCACCCGCTTATCTCGGAGCCACTGTGACCGGCTTGCTCTTCAGCGGATGGCTCTACCGCCACGCCAGAGAGGAGCACATCGCCCTGACCAACGATGCTATCACCCGCAACCCGCTCCAACTGAGCGAAGCGATCAAATTCGGCCTCTTGTTTGGGATCATCTACGGTGCCATCACGCTGGTACAAAACCGCTACGGGGATCTCGGTGTGTATCTCGTCTCCTTCTTCTCCGGATTGACCGATGTGGATGCCATCACCCTCTCACTCAGCCAAATGACTCAGGAGGGGAAACTCACCGAGACGGCAGCGATGTACGGTGTCGCTATTGCTTCGGCTACCAATTCTGTGGTGAAACTGGGGATCGTTTTTGTACTGGGTGGGAGAAAACTGGGATGGCGAATGTCGCTCTATTTTCTCGTGACCCTCGGGGCGATGGGACTGGGACTTTTGTGGGTGGGCAAGATGGGATAAATCACCCCATCTTCCAAAAGTATCACCTCAAAAACGTATCCCGCCAACAATCGACACGATATCAATGCCATCAATAACCTCATCTTGATTATAGGTAATCACTCTTTTTTCTATAGGTTCAAAGGGCAACTTTTTCAGTCCGTTTAGCTCTCTTTCTTGATTGTGTCTGTTTAACTCGTAGCAGACTTGAAAAGCGTAGAGTTTGTTCTCTTTTTTACAGATAAAATCACACTCAAACTCTTTATGGTAAAAATATATCTCATATCCGGCTTTTAGCAGCTCGGTATAGACAAGATTTTCCAGCAATTTTCCACTATCTTTGGAGAACCTGAAAGAGGTCTGAGCCAAAAAGCTATTGTCCGTGATATAGGTTTTTCTTTTTGTCTTTATCTGCTCTTTTAGCGAAAATGAAAATTGCTTTATCTCATTGCAAATATAGGCATCTTGCAAATAAGAGATATACTTTTTTGTACTGTTCTCATTGCTTCCCAACGCTTTGGCTATCGAATGATAAGAGTAAAGATTGGAGGTATTGGATACCACAAAATGCGCCAACTCTTTAAAGCCTTTAGAATCTCTGATATTATGGTTGGCAATGCAATCTTTGTAAATAATCGTATCGTAGTAGTTTAGTATGATCTCTCGCTTAAATTGTATCTCTTTTAGGACCTCAAAAAAAGTGCCGTATTGCATCGCATCATCAATCAGTTTCAAGGCATACGCTTTGTTTTTTACAATGTCTAACCTGTCATTTAAGCCAAAAAAATGGTAAACCTCTTTCAGGGATGGCGGATAAATAACACTGCTGAGGTACCTTCCGCTAAGCAATTTTGCATACTCTCCGTCCAAAAGCGAAGAGTTAGAGCCTGTGATGTAGATTTTTTTAACATTTTCATTATCATAAATTGTTTTTACAAACTTTTCCCAACCTACTACATTTTGCACTTCATCTAAAAAAAAATACTCCACCTTTTTGCCCGTAAGCTTTTGTGTAATCTCCAAAAGTTTAAAAAGGTGTTTGCTGTCGCTATAGAATTCGCTAAAATAGGGGTCGTCCAAATTGACATAAAGGCAAGTTAAGGGGTCGTTGGTTTTTATAATTTCATTGATCAAAAGTTTGCAAACAGTCGTTTTGCCGGCTCGCCGTATCCCTTTTACAACCTCTATCTGCCGCAAGCTTATTCTATCCAATAACGTATCTACAATCTCCCTCCTAAAAAGATCCTGATACGGCTTATCCCAATGCAGGTTGTGTCTATATATTGCACTTTCCATACTACAATTCCCAAAAATAAAATATTTTACTAATTATACTTAGCAAAAGTTAGCTTTTCTTTAAAACAAATTTCAATTCAAATTTAGTACAATAAAAAGACCGAAATCAATAGCAAAGAAGATGTTTTTCAATCCGTAAAGGAATTGCTGTTGCAGAAACTACTGAAATCAACCGACAAGCATCCATAATCTCACCCCTTCTCGATCGCCTCATCCCCCACTTTTTGCACCAATTTAATACTCTCGATGGCGTTTTGGAGGATCATTTTGGTATTGGTCAGGGGCTTCATGCGCAGGTTGGTCTGCTTCTTGTCCAGCGACTCATCGTGCATGATCTCCATCACTTCACGGGTCAGCTCGGCATAAATCTCGTCAAATTTCTTTTCGATAAATTCGATGTCCATTATTTCCCTTTGGGTCGAAAGGCTTTGATGACCGTCTCGTCGGTCTCCATATACGATCCGCCGATCAGATCGATGCAGTACGGCACTGCCGGGAATACCGCATCGAGACATTCTCGGATCGCCTTAGGCTTGCCGGGGAGGTTGATGATGAGTGCGCCGTTGCAGATCCCGGCGGTCTGGCGGGAGAGGATCGCCGTGGGGACGTGCTGGAGGCTGGCCGCCCGCATCTGCTCGCCAAAACCGGGGAGGATCTTCTGGCAGACATTGAGCGTCGCTTCAGTCGTCACATCCCTCGGAGCCGGCCCGGTACCCCCGGTCGTGACGATAAGATCACATTTGCAATCCCGCGCCAGCTGTACCAGGGTCGTCTCGATGAGGGGCTGTTCATCCGGGATGCAACGATATTCGTATTCACAATCATTCTGGAGATACTCCCCCATCGTCTCCATGATCGCCTTACCTGAGATGTCTTCGTAGATGCCTGCGTGCGCCCGATCACTGGTGGTGACGACGCCGATTTTTATGGTGTCCATTGTTTGTCCTTTTTAGTGTTAAGTGTTATGCGTTAAGTGTTACGTATCAAATTACGCTTCGCGTTTGCGGGACTGAAGTCCCAACCCCAAAAATTCCCACTTGCTAACTGCTCATTTCTCACTCATTGGTGTGCTATTGCACTCCCTACGCGGCTGCATCCATTCACCACTATACCAATATACGGTGTGCAGTTGTGCACCCTACACCTTCAACAGCACCTTATCCAACCACGTCGAGCTCAAGAGCCGCTTGGCGTACCCGAGCAAATAGGTGGCTTTGGTGATGTAGTAGCGTGGGCGGGGGTGCTCATCGGAGAGGATCTGGTACACGATGCGAGCCACGGCTTCAGGGCCTTCGTTGAATGGAACTCGCTTGGCGGTACCGTTTCGAGAGGCCTCGTAGAGGGAGGCAAATTCCGAGTGTTCGGTGTCGATCCGATCCAACGACTCGATCGCCGTTTCACGAAAGCGGCTGGTGATGGGGCCGGTGTTGAGGAGGACGGGGTAAATCTCCGTCCCTTTCAATTCAAGCCTGAGGGTATCGGTGAGCCCTTCGATGGCGTATTTGCTGGCGTTGTAAATCCCCCGGAATGGAAGGGCGATGATCCCCAGCACCGAAGAGTGCTGGATAATTTTCCCGTAACCTTGCCGGCGCATCACCGGCATGATCTGGCGGGTACACTCGTGCAATCCGAGTACATTGGTTTCAAACTGCTCTCGCAGCACCTCCGTCGGTACATCTTCAACCGCTCCCATCTGACCGTAGCCTGCATTGTTGAACCACGCATCGATTTTCCCCTCTTTGTTCAAAACCGATTCGATCACCGCTGCTACCTGATCAGGGTTGCGTACATCCAACTGCATCGCATTCTCAAATCCCAATCCCCGTAACATCTCCACATCTTCAATCCTGCGTGCGGTGGGGTAAACGCGGATGAAACGATCTTTGAGGTGCTTGGCAGTGGCCAGTCCAATCCCGGTACTGCACCCGGTAATGACAATATTGGTCATGGATGCTCCTTCTTTATTCTGTCCGGTATTGTACCCAAAGAGGGCAAATATGTTACAATACTGACTATGAAAACCCTCTACATTGCCCGCCATGCCAAATCGAGCTGGGATGATCCCACACAGAGCGATTTTGACCGTCCTCTCAACGCCCGTGGTGAGCGGGATGCCCCTCGGATGGCACGGTACCTCGCCACGCAGAGTGTCCATCCCGAACACATCCTGGCCAGCCCGGCGCACCGTGCCCGGAGAACGGCCGAAATCTACCATACGAAGCTGGGTGGTCTCCTCCAATTCGACCGACGTATTTACGAAGCATCGGTCACCGGCCTCCTCTATCTTGTTCAGGAAGCTTTTGAGCAAACCGACAGCCTGATGATCCTCGGACACAATCCGGGAATGACGGAATTGATCAATCGCCTGAGCTCGGCTTCGCTCTACAACCTTCCCACCGCCGGAGTAGTTGGAATAAAATGGAACAACAACGGTCATGAAACTTCGATACAACCGTTCCTTTATGCCACGCCAAAAAGTGTAACGATTCAGTAACTATGGTCGGATTTTTTATCTTCTTCTGATACAATTCCCCCATGAAAATACTTAAATTACTACTGACCATCATCACTTTATTTGAAATCATAACGGGGTGTAGCCCAAAAAAATCCATCCCCCAATCTCAAACTCTCATATATGGTATAAAAACTGATTTAAAAAACTGATTCTGCACTATGATGGTAAAAAATATGTACGCTGACTTTGTGGCTCCTTTTTTTGGGTTTGTATCTGCGCTTTTGTCTACTTTTTGGGCTAATTCTCTATTTTTAGACAAGGGGGTAGTGTTTCTCTTTACGAC
>WFSU01000132.1 GCA_015485845.1 Nitratifractor sp.
GAGACCGAGGCGAAGCTGGTGTATCACATCACCAAGCAAAACCTCGGCACCCACGTTATCACCGTCAAGGTGGTAGCAACCGACGGTTCTGAGGCTAATGCCTCGGTAACCCTCAAAACCATCACTGCCGATGAAGAGTATAAGCTCGAGTTTGATGCCAATCGAACTGCCGGTGAGATTATGTCGGGTGCGCCACTTCCTGAGCCGACACTTAAATACACTGATGGACACACCGATGTTTTTCAAGGTAGTATCCAGGCCGTCTATGATCCTGAGCAAGGTAAAGAAGTGCTGGGCGATTATCCCTGCCCGCACTATCCTGATCCAGGACGACGTGGCACTATCAAACCCGGTTCGCCTTATCAAAACCATTGGGTGTTCTACAAGGTCGATTACAGCCACGAAAGTGGTGGAAATTTCGAGCCGGAAACCTTTGTAGACTACTGTTCCGAAGGTGGACTGTATGACCTCAATGTTTATAATGGAAACATTGACGAGTATGTCCGCTATAACGGTATGGCGAGATTCAATGTTGAAAAAACACCCAGTGGGAATACTTATATTGAATTAGGTGGAATTTATACCCACAATTGGGATGGATCAAATAATGGAATTGATAATTATGGCATGGATGCCATTGTCTATATGAAAGGGTTGCCAGATAAACATGGCAATTGGGATGTAAGTGGCGAGTACGACAATTTAAGTTGGAGGATTGAAGAGCGACATGGTAAAAAATGTATTGTATTCGAGATCAACACATACAATACCTCCCCCCTTAATGATGATATGGAGCATTATGTCCTTCATTCCAAAAGCTTGGCTTGTCCCGGCGAGGGCCTTCAGTTTGAGGTGAAGGATGTCCGTCGCTAAATTTGCCGGTTGCTTCACGCGACCGGTTCTCTTGTTTTTTTGGAGTTTTTTTGTTAAAATAGTTTTGTTATGAAAATAAACAAAATAATGATATTGGCAATCTCTGCATTTGCAGGAGTATTTGCTTCAGCTATTTTCGCTGTGGATTGAACAAATCCAAATAGTAATGAACTTTTAAAAAAAGTAATCAGCGAAAACCGAGTTATGAAAAAGAGTGAATACGAAAAATTGAGAGATGATTTGAATTGATTAAAAACTAATAGTGGGGGGATAAGCTGTACAACACGGTCAGAACATCTGCATTACGATATAAAACACGGTCAGGCTGTTCAATTAGCGGTTGCGACTTGTCCTAGTACTTATAAAATGGTTGGTGGTGGTTGTGCACCTGATAGAAATGAAGATACATTTACAGAAGTTGATTATGATATACCATATGGTGCTCATGGGTGATATTGTCAGTATGAAATAGACGGGCAAACAGTAAATGCAAATTCAAGTCATTGTCAAGATAGTAATGCAGCATCGACAGGTAACTATAAAGGTTGCGATATGAATTACTCTTATGCATATGTAAGATGCTGTAAATAAAATGCTTATGAAAAAATATGGACTATTTATTGTTGTTTTTTTAGTTTTGTCAATGGTTTTGATTTTTTTGATTCAAAACGAACATTCATTTCATCACCCAATATCAGAGCCAAAAAATAACCCTATCTTGCGTTTGTGGGACTAAAGTCCCATCCCCTTTTGGTTTGCTTCCCTTCGGGGATTGGACTTTAGTCCAACGAACGCGATAGCGTATCTTGGGGCTTGGACTTTAGTCCAACTAAACGCGCAAGCGTATTTGTTTTGTGATATGGAGCGTTGCTCCATTTGTGGGACTGAAGTCCCATCCCCTTGGTTTTTTCTGTAATCCAATCTGGGGCTTGGACTTCAGTCCAACTAAACGCGTCAGCGTATTTGTCTTATGATATGGAGCGTTGCTCCATTTGTGGGACTGAAGTCCCAACCCCTTGGGTTTTGCTTCACTTTGGGGATTGGACTTTAGTCCAACGAAACGCGTTAGCGTAACTTCTTGTGGGACTGAAGTCCCAGCCCCTGATTCTGTGGGACTGAAGTCCCATCTCCTTTTGGCGTGGCACATTCTCTGGGGCTTGGACTTTAGTCCAACTAAACGCGATAGCGTATTTGTCATATGATATGGAGCACAGCTCCATTTGTGGGACTGAAGTCCCAGCCCCTGCTGTCTCTAGTAATCCCGCGCCACCTTGTACTCCGGGTCATCCTCTTCGTGGGTGATGTTGGCTTTGGCTTTGGCGAGGACGGCTTTGCAGTCGTCGCTTAGGTGACGGAGGGTGAGTTTCTTGCCTTCTTGGGCATAGCGTTCGGTGAGTTTCTCGATCGCTTCGACGCCGCTGGAGTCCATGACGCGGGCGTTTTTGAAATCGACGATGATGTTTTTCGGATCGTTTTCTACATCAAAGAGATCCCCAAACGCCTGCACCGAGCCGAAGAAGAGAGGTCCATCAAGCTCGTAGAGTTTGGCATGCTTGCCCAGCGGGCGGCTGTGGGCGGTGACGCGGGCGTGCTTCCATGCAAACACCAGTGCCGAGATGATCACCCCGGCGATCACTGCGATGGCCAGATCGGCAAAGATCGTAATGATCGTCACCGCCACCATCACAAACGCATCGCTCCGGGGCATCCGGCGCAGGTGCGAAAAGCTGCTCCACTCAAATGTCCCGATGCTCACCATGAACATGATGCCTATCAGTACGCCGACAGGGATGACGTTGAGCACATCGGTCAAAGATGCTACCAGCACCATTAGACCCACCGCAGCCGTCAGTGAGGAGAGGCGACCCAGCCCACCGGAGGTGTAGTTGATGATCGACTGTCCGATCATCGCACACCCGGCCATCCCGCCGAAGAAACCGCTCGTGGCATTGCCGAGTCCGAGGGCGACGCATTCTTTGTTGCCGCTGCCGCGCGTGCCGCTGAGCTCGTCGAGGACGGCCAGCGTCAGGAGCGATTCGATCAAGCCCACCAAAGCGGCAATCACGGCAAAGGGGAGCACCATCTGCCACGCTGAGAGGTCGGTCAGTGTCTGAGGAAGGTGGAAAGAGGGGAGGTGCCCTTTGAACGCGCTCAGATCCGCCAAATCACCGATAAGCACCGTGTCGATATGACCAAAATAGACCGCCAGCGTCAACGCCACGATCGCCACCAGCCCGGAAGGGACAGCCGTCGTGTAGCGCGGCAGCAGGTACATGATGAGCATGGTCACCGCCACGATGACGTACATCTGCCACCCCTGACCGTCGAAAAACTTGAACTGTGCCATCGCAATCACGATCGCAAGACCGTTGACGAACCCATAGATCGCCGGTAGAGGCACCAATCGGATGAACTTCCCAAGCCGCAGCAGCCCAAACGCCACCTGAATTGCCCCGGCCAGGATGGTGGCGAGGAAAATATAGTCCAGCACCCCCATCGCCAGTGCATCGCCGCTGAGCCCCTGGGATTTGAGATGGGCACTCGCTGCCACGGCCAGTCCGACGAGTACCACCGCCACCGATCCGGTCGCTCCACTGATCATGCCCGGTTTGCCCCCGAGCAGCGCTGTCACCGCTCCGAGGATAAACGCCGCATAGAGCCCCACGATCGGGCTGATCCCGACGATGAAGGAAAAAGCAATCGCCTCCGGCACAAGCGCTACGGCCACAACGAGACCGGAGAGGATATCGTTTTTGATATTGTCGGTTTTATAATTCGAGAGTTTAAACACAGTGATCCTTAAAAGTGTGGCGGAATACTATCATAATTCGCGTATAATTACGGTGGTAAATTTTTGACATTTCTTGACATTTTTATGATAGAATAGGCCAAAAGAATCCATATTAAAAGGACATCTTATGCATTTCTCAGAGTTCTTTACCCCCTACAGCATCTTTCTCAGCGGCATTGTCCTCGTCGTGGCCAGCATACTCAACATCTATGTCCGGGCTCGTAAGGAGCACAAACGCCTTCAGGAGCTCAACAACAAAGTCAAAGTCTATAATGAATCGATCGAAGCGTATGAGGAGGGGGTACTGATCCTCTCACACGAAAATGAAGTGCTGTTTGTCAATCAGGAATTTGCTGACTATTTCGGTATCCAGGATAAGGAAGTGACCAAAGCATTCCTGAGCGATATCCAGCTGGTAAGCATCCTCAATCCCACAGAATCCGTCGGATTTCTCGATGCGGTGGATCGACGCAAATACATCAGTGATGTTCAGGTGCCCGGAATGCTCCATCCCGCCCCGGTGAAGATCAGCAGCAACCTGTTTCAGGATCCCGGAGATAACAGCGCTTTCTGGCGGGTTATCGTCATGCACGATCTCAGCGAATACTACCGACTCCAGAAACAGTTTCAGAAAACCCAGTCGTATAACGATCTCCTGACCGATCTGCCCATTCAGGGGCGCCTCGTTGGCGATCTGGTCGATGCCAATCTCCGATCCAACATCCAGGCGACTTCCATCGTCCTCGCGTTTTTCGGGATCAAACATTTCGCCATGCAGCGTTCGACGCTCGGCTACAAAAAAACCAATCTCATGATCCAGTATACCTCAGAGGTTCTTAAAAAAATGATCAAAGAGGATGAAAAACTCTATTATCGGGGTCGAGGCGATTTTGCGATCCTGATTGCTGACTCGGATAATCCGGATGAGGATGTCCTCGCCATCAAAGAGCGTGTTCATACATTGCAGGAAGCCTTACTCAAAAAAGAGATGGAGGCAGAGTTTTCCCAGGCGATCATGCACCTCAAGCAGGACAGGCGTACCCCCGATGCCATCGTCGACCGCTGCCATGAGATGCAACTGGAATCGGAACGGTTTGGCAAATCACTTTTCGAAGAAACCGATGAAGACAATGTTCACCAATCCAGTTTTGCACCCACTACACACAGCAACAAACTGGAAAGAGAAAGTTCTCCCAAACAGCCACGATTTACCCGTACTGATTTTGCCAATGCCATTCAGCGCAAGGAATTTTTTTCCTTTTATCAGCCCATCTTCGACCTCGGAAACAATCGTCTCATCGGAGCCGAGTACCTCATGCGCTGGAACCATCCAAAATTTGGTTTGCTCAACGCTTCCGAATTTCTCGACAAAGCCGTCAAACTCAATATGCTCACCGAAATCACCGATTACCTGCTCGAAAATGTCTTTTCCCACAAGGCTTCCTGGGACAATTTCGGGATCGAAGACTTGAACCTGAGCATCAACTTCGCCATGCCCGAACTCCGGGTCGCCAATTTCGCCGAAAAACTTGAACGCAAGCTCAACGAACACGCCATCGATGCCGAGACGATCACGATCGACATCTCCGAAAAACTCCTCAGCGAAGACATCCGTATCCTCAGAGAAGAAGTCGCCGTCCTCAAAAAGGTCGGCGTGCAGATCGCCATGGACAGTTTCGGCGAGGGATTTACCCACCTGCGTCTCCTCGAAGAGCTCCCATTTGACACGATCAAAATCGACCAGTCCCTGATCCGGGATATCGAAATCAACCCCGATAAACGCAAGCTTGTCTCCGCCATCATCGCCATGGGCAAAGGGCTTGGCGTCACCGTCGGAGCCACCTACATCGACAGTGACTCCGTACGGGATACCCTCAAACGACTGGGGTGTGATTACGGGCAGGGGTATTACTTCAGCAAAGCACTGCCGTTCTTTGAAATGCTCAATTTCATCCAGGCACACCGGGAAAAAGAACTCGATCACACCCGGGGTTCAGGGGCGTAATAACTCAGCGTACTCTTCCCGAAACGCTTCTGTTTTACCCGGCGCAATGTTCCGATCAGCTCGGGGAGTTTGAGCTGAGTCATGTGTTCGATGATGACCATTTTACAGGTGGATACGTCGATCTGCTCAATCAACTCCAATGTCTTATCGTAAATATCATCCATCTCCTCCCGGATCGAAAAGGGGGGATCAAAGTAGAAATATCCTGCCACCCCCTCTGTCTCGAGGCGCTTCAACAGGGAAGGGAAATGCTCGAAACTGTCTCCTTGAATTGCCGTAGCTTTCTCAGGTGCCAGCTGTTGGATATTGGACTGAAGCATCGAAAAAACTTCCCGGTTCTTCTCGAGAAAGTAGCCTTGTGACGCCCCACGGCTGAGCGCCTCGAGTCCCACCGAACCGCTCCCGGCAAATACTTCGACAAACGGCGCATCGATTATCTCAAACTGCAACGTATCAAACAACGACTCCCGCAGAATCGATTTGGAGCTTCGGGTCGTGGTGATGTCGGGGATGCGGATTTTCTTCCCCTTGAATGCACCGGCTATGATCGGGGCTTCAAAGTACCGCATTGGGGTATGTCTCTTGCGGGCTTGTTTCCGGTTGTCTTGCCTCATAGGTTTTCGTCATCCCCTGTCCCGAAGATGCGATCCCCGGCATCGCCGAGTCCCGGGACAATGTACCCTTTTTCATTGAGCTTCTCATCGAGAGCCGCTGTATAGATGTCCACATTGGGATAGCGTGCATGGATCGCTTCGACCCCTTCCGGGGCAGCAACCAGGCAGATGAACGTTACATCTGTTACTCCCTTTTCGGCAAGGAAATCCAGGGCATTGAGCGCCGAGCCACCCGTAGCGAGCATGGGGTCGATAAGGAGGACTTTGTTGTCGAGTGCCTGCATGGGGATTTTGTTGTAGTAGCTGTGGGGTTGGAGGGTCTCTTCGTCCCGATTCATCCCCAGAAATCCCACCCGGGCATTGGGGAGAATCTCCATAAAAGGGTTGAGCATCCCGATCCCGGCTCGCAGGATCGTTACGAGCACCGGCTGTTGGACGAGTTTATCCGCCCGGGCAACGGCAACGGGTGTTTTGACCACCGTCTCCTCCGTCTCCAGGTCTTGCGTGACATCAAACGCCATCAGCAGACCGATCTCATGAAGGAGTTTTTTAAACTCCGGCATGGAGCGTTTTTCGTCACGTAGCAGGGCCAGTTTGTGGCGGATCAGTGGATGGTCTACGATATGGAGTTTCATTGGGGTTCCTTATTATTTTAATTCTATCGATTATGGCAAAAAACTACTGAATATCTGCTATCCTGCATCGAATTTGTGTTACAATCTACCAAATCAAACAAGGAGCCAACATGAAAGCAACGCAATACCAATTCCGGCTGCGAGATGCCATCATCGGTTTGCAATTTTTGTTCGTAGCATTCGGCGCATTGGTGCTGGTGCCCATCCTGACCGGACTCGATCCCAATGTCGCCCTTTTTACCGCCGGGCTGGGTACCCTGATCTTTCAGGTGACCACCCGACGCAATGTCCCCCCGATCTTCCTCGCTTCCTCCTTCGCCTTCATCGCCCCGATCATCTACGGCGTCGGCAAATGGGGGATCGCCGGGACGATGAGCGGCCTCGTGGCTGCCGGACTGTTTTATGTCCTGCTGAGTATCCTGATCCGGGTGAAGGGGAGCGGATTTATCCACCACCTGCTTCCTCCTATCGTCACCGGCCCGGTGATCATGACCATCGGGCTTATCCTCGCCCCAGTAGCTGTACAGATGGCGACCGGACACACCGGTGACGGCAAGATTGTCCTCGTCCCGTTTGGTACCGCCATCACCATCTCGATGATCACGTTGCTTGCGACGATTTTCGCCACGCTTCTGGGCAAGGGTATGATCAAACTCCTCCCGATTCTCATCGGAATCATCGTTGGCTATCTCGTCTCGATGGCCTTCGGGATCGTCGATTTCTCTGCTGTCGCCAAAGCTCCACTGTTCGCCTCACCCCATTTCGTCATCCCCGAGCTCAACTGGGAAGCGGTACTCTTCATCGTCCCCATCGCCATCGCCCCGGCGGTCGAACACATCGGGGATATCCTGGCGATCTCCCGTGTCACCGGGGAAGACTACCTCAAAAATCCCGGACTGGAAAACACACTGCTCGGTGACGGACTGGCCACAAGTGCCGCTTCTCTGCTCGGAGGACCGCCCAACACCACGTATTCGGAAGTCACCGGTGCGGTGACGATCACCCGAGCCTTCAATCCGGCGATCATGACGTGGGCGTCGATCTTCGCCATCGCACTGGCTTTCTTCTCCAAGCTCGGTGGTTTCCTCCAGACCATCCCCGTCCCGGTCATGGGCGGTATCCTGCTGCTGCTTTTCGGGATCATTGCCTCGGTCGGAATGAACACCCTGATCCATGCCAAAACCGATCTCTCCAACCCCCGCAACATGATCATCGTCTCCCTCATCCTTGTCTTTGCTATCGGCGGGATGAATTTCAAATTCGGCGGAGTAGGGTTCAGCGGTATCGGGCTGGGGGCACTCCTCGGAATCATCCTCAATCTCTTCCTTCCCAAAGGCCATCACGAAGAGAATCCTCTGGATGAGTATTCCGAAATGCCGGATGATCTCGAATAAGGGTAGATTTACACATTCTCATCTATAATGGGCTCAAAAAAGTGAGCCCATGATGCCTCAGGAAATTACCCTCGAAACGAAAATCGCCGATCTTCTCAACAACTACGAGGGGATGAAAGAGATCCTCATCGGGATCAACCCCAAATTCAAAAAACTCAACAACCCCGTCCTGCGCCGTACGCTCGGCAAGATCGCCAGTGTACGCCAAGCCGCCATCGTCGGAAACATGGATCCCAAAGATCTCGTCGATCAACTCCGCAAAGCCGTCGGGCAGGAACCCATTTGCGAAGACTGCGAAATCAAGACCGATGAGTGTTTCATCCCTGTTCCCGAAAAAGAGCGTCCAGAGTGGGCCAATCAAGCGTCTCAGACCACCCTCGATGCCAATGCCTTGCTCGATGCGGACAAAAACCCCCTGGCAGAAGTTCACAACGCCCTTCGAACCCTCCAACCCGGCCAGATGCTGACTCTCAAAGCCGATTTCCAGCCCGAACCCCTCATCGAAGAGTTTACCAAACAGGGACACGCCACTTATACCTACCAAGCCGACACAGGTGAGTACATCACTTATATACAGAAAAAGGGTTGATGGAATAACATGAAAGTCGCCTATATCTCCGATCCCTTCTTCCTCCGACACGAGACAGGGGCTCATCCCGAGTCTCCCGATCGACTCCGTGCCATCACCCGTGCCGTCGTACCTCTGAATGACCGGCTCATCTCGGTCGCACCCATCACCGCTTCCGAGAACATACTACGACTTAACCACACTCCCGAACACATCAAGACGGTACAGGAGGCTTCCGCCCATGCTGAGGCACTCGATCCCGATACGGTGTACTCTTTCGACTCCTACGAGGCCGCACGCAAAGCAGTCGGTGCGGGGGTCACTGCCATCGACGGCATCGTGGAGGGACGTTTTGATCGGGCTTTCTGCGCTGTCCGTCCGCCGGGTCACCATGCGACGCCCACCCAGTCGATGGGCTTCTGCCTGTTCAATAACATTGCCATTACCGCCCACTACGCGCAAACACATGGCTTTGAAAAAGTAATGATCGTTGATTTCGATGTCCATCACGGCAACGGCACGCAGGATGCCTTCTATCCCGACGATACGGTGTTTTACTTCTCCACCCATCAAGCCTTCGCCTATCCCGGTACAGGAATGGAAAATCACAGAGGAGAGGGAGCCGGGGAGGGTTACACCGCCAACTTCCTCATCATGCCCGACAGCGGCGATGCCGAAGTGCTGGAGATCTATCGCAACGACCTCCCTTCGATCGTCAAGCAGTTCGCCCCCGACATCATCCTCGTCTCCGCCGGATACGACCTGCACGAGAGCGATCCTCTGGCACAGCTCAACGTAACAACAGACGGCATACGCGAGATTGTCCGATCGATTCTCGATACGGCGGATGTGCCGTTTGTCTTTTTCCTCGAAGGAGGGTATGATGTGGAGGCATTGGGGAAGAATGTGCGGGTGACGCTGGAGGAGATGTTGGTGTAGGGTTGGTTTCGGCCGACCAACATACAATGACGTTCCACATCAGGAGATGTGGAACGAGAAAGATTAAGTTAATGAGTTGCTACATCGTAAGCAGAGTACATAAGCGCACCAAATACGATAATAGCTGAAGTCAGAACAATAAATTCAATCATAAGTCCTCCAATTCGTCTATTTTTTTCATTGCCTTTTTATTGACGTAGATAATAACAAAGGCAATTAGTACAGCGATTATTGAACCCAAATAGATCTTGACGCTGTTTATACCAGTTCTGTCATAATTATTGACAAGCCAACCGATCAAGGATACATCAATAGCCGACAAAATCCCAAAAACCACTTTGAGCCAAGCGATCTGTTCTTTGATCTTGTCTATTTTTGGCATTCCGTACCTTTTGTACTTTGTGATGGTTTATTATACCACAATTTCGAAACAAGTGAAAAGTTACGCTGACGCGTTCACACTGCTTCCATATCTCCCGATATGGAAGCCATACACTATATATTTATGCAGTAGACGTTCCCCATCAGGAGATGGGGAACGAGAGGAGAGATGCTCACGTAGGGTTGGCTTCAGCCGACCAACATACAATGACGTTCCACGTCGGGAGATGTGGAACAAGAAAACACCCTTGCAAATTGATTTCAATCTCTTACTGTTTATTCGGTGCAACCGGAGTCAACAGAGCCCGGATACACTCGATACGGATGCAAAACATGGGTACTCTCTTGCGATATTCCCGGTAAGCATCCCCAAATTTGGCGATTGCTTCGGACTCTTCGAGTGTTTTGATCATCACGACCATCAAGAGCATCTCGAGTGGGGCGATGATAAGGATAAACGATGGAGAGCCAACGATCAGGGCAAGCGATAGAGAGAAGAAGAGAAGCCCCAGATGCATCGGATGGCGCATCAGGGCGTAGAGGCCGTCGGTGACCAGAACATTGGTCTCCATGCGGGGGATGTCGCCCCGGCGTCCGAAACGGGCGAGAGTGCGACCGGTGTTGCGACTGACAGTGAGAACAAATTTCAAGAGAAACAATCCAAGGATCAGGGAGAGGAGATGAAACAACCAATGACCATGAATGCCCGGGAAGAGAAGACGATCGAGCCCATAACCGCCAACGATTCCGCCGACGATCATTACAATCCACATCACGATACGAAACGCCATAACGACTCCTTTTTTCTGATTATACCACGAAAAAAGAAACGGCGTTTCGGATTTATATCTTGCTCAGGACAAACGCATCCATATCGGCAACCACCTCTTCGAGGGTACGTGCACCGTCGATAACGTGGAGCAGGTTTTTGTCGGTATAAAAGTTCTGAATCGCTTCGAGGGGATCGGTGTAGACTTTCATCCGATCGTTGAAAACTTCTTCGTTGTCGTCGCTGCGTCCTTCACCCGGTGCTGCTTCGGCCGCACGGCCAAGAATCCGCTCGCGGGCGACCGCTTCGCTGACGCGCACTTCGATAACGGAAGCCAGATCGATTCCGTCCTCTTCGGCAACAATAGCGTCAAACGCTTCCATCTGCTCGACACTGCGGGGGTAGCCGTCAATGAGGACGTTGGGGACGGGGGCGTGGTTGATCGCTGAGACGATGGTATCCACAATAATGTTCAACGGCACGAGGGCCCCACGGGAGATATAGCTCTCGATCTCAGTACCCAGCTCACTCCCGCTGGCAACTTCAGCACGAAGCATATCCCCCGTGGAATAGTGAACGAGATGCTCAGGGTGTTTTTCAGCGATAAGGCTGGCATCAGTAGTCTTGCCGGAGCCGGGGGCTCCGATGATGAGGAAGAGTTTTTTCATGGTGGGTTCCTTGTATGTGATTAAATATGGATGTTTTTTGAACGATGCGACAAAGGAGCATTCAACCCCTGAAAGGGGCGCTTGCGTTTGCGACTGCCAGAGTATCGATCAAAAAACATCACTAGGGGACTCTTTATGCTTTGGGTGTTTGACGGATACGAAGGCTGAGTTCTTTGAGCTGTTCACCGTCGACAGGACTGGGTGCCTGGGTCAGGAGGCACTGGGCACGCTGGGTCTTGGGGAAGGCGATGACATCACGGATACTCTCCGCACCCGTCATGAGCATAATCATCCGATCGAGCCCCAGAGCAAACCCGCCGTGCGGGGGCGCACCAAATTTGAGCGCTTCGAGGAGGAAGCCAAATTTCTCATTGGCCTCCTCTTCGCTGATACCGAGCAGCTTGAAGATCTCGGCCTGGATATCCTCTTTGTGGATACGGATCGACCCGCCGCCAAGCTCGGTACCGTTGAGGACGATATCGTACGCGATCGACTCGATCTCCTCGACATCATTGTGGTCGAGTGATTTGGGCATGGTGAAGGGGTGGTGGAGCGCTTTGACACGTCCGTCTTCGACCTCAAACATCGGGAAATCTACAACCCAGACAAACTCAAACGTATCGGCCGGGATGATGCCCATCGTCTCCGCGAGGTAAATACGGAAGCGTCCCATATAATCCCAGACAAGTTTCTTATCTCCCGCACCGAAAAAGACAGCATCACCCACTTCGAGCTCACAACGGTCGATGATCGCCTGGATATCATCATCGGTAAAGAATTTGGTCAGAGGCCCTTTGAGACCCTCTTCTTTCATCTGGAAGTAGCCCAATCCCTGCGCACCGAACTTACGGACGTACTCTTCGAAGCCCTTCATCTGACGTTTCGAGAAGATTTCATCCCCCTTGGGGACACGGAGGGCTTTGATCCGGTTTTTGTGCGGGGCAGCGGCGATGTTGGAGAAAATCTCATTATCACAGCGCTCGAAAATGTCAATCACATCGACCATCGCCAGATCGTAGCGGAGATCGGGCTTGTCTGAGCCGTATTTCTCCATCGCCTCGGCGTAGGTGATCCGGGGGAAGGTGGTCGGCACGTCGAAGCCACACTTGTCAAATACATCGTGAATCAGCTTCTCGCCCACACCGATAACATCTTTCTGATCGCAGAAACTCATCTCCACATCGATCTGGGTAAATTCCGGCTGACGGTCGGCACGGAGATCCTCATCACGGAAACATTTGGCGATCTGGAAGTAGCGGTCAAACCCGCCCACCATCAAAAGCTGTTTGAAGAGCTGCGGTGACTGGGGGAGGGCGTAGAATTCACCACCATGCACCCGACTGGGGACGAGGTAGTCACGGGCTCCCTCGGGGGTTGACTTGGTCAATACCGGAGTTTCCACTTCGAGGAAGCCCATCTCATCAAGGGCATTACGGGTGGCGATGGTCGCTTTGGAACGGAGTTTGAACGTATCGTAAGCTTTCTGACTGCGCAATTCAAGGTAGCGGTATTTGAGGCGGATCTCTTCGTTGACCTTCTCATCACCGAGCTCAAACGGCATCGGCATCGATCGGTTCTCGATCACAAGGTTATCGACGACGATTTCTACTTTACCGGTCTTGAGGTTAGGGTTTTCGAGCCCTTCGCCCCGTGCACGCACTTTGCCGGTGCCGAGCAAGACAAATTGATCCCGTACTTCTTCCGCCATTTTGTGGGCTTCGACATTGTCCGCCGGGTCACACACCAACTGAACGACTTCATCTTTGTCCCGCAGGTCGATAAAGATGACCCCACCATGATCGCGACGACTGGCTACCCATCCGGCGACCGTCACCACT
Source organism: Nitratifractor sp. (assembly GCA_015485845.1). GTDB lineage: Bacteria > Campylobacterota > Campylobacteria > Campylobacterales > Sulfurovaceae > S017-3. The sequence goes on from WFSU01000132.1 coordinate 13,476, forward strand.
TCTCCAATATGTTCTTCGCCGATTTCGGCGCAATAATGTGTTCTCACAAGCGATTCCTGTATTTTAGGTGTAATATATTAATGGCGCGATTATAGCCAAAAGTGACTTTTAGGGTACCTCCAATAACTCATCCATTCAAGAAAATAGAAAAAAAACATTCTAAGTCACGATTTTGCCACGATTATATGGTATACTTTTGGGGTAGACAAATTTTCATTGTTCAAAGGAGAATCCATGTTGAAAAGAAAAGGTAGTGTTGTACTCTTGAGTTCTGCACTTTTGGGTGGAAGCGGTGTGGCGTATGCCGACTTTGTGGACGGGGTTGTCGGCGGGGTTGTCGGCGGGGTCGTCGGATCGGTCATCACCAATGAAGTGTATCACAACGGACGCCGACATCGTGTGCACCGTGTGCGACGTCGACACACTGTGCGGCGCCGACACACGACTCACAAAACATACAAGGCGCCCGTTTATGCCTTGACTCCGGAAAAGAAAATCCAAAAAGCCCTCTCGGCTCTCGGATTTTACCACGGGGCTATTGATGGGCAGATCAATGCGTATGAGACACGCTCAGCGATCAAAGCGATGAACAATGCGTATGAGCGCGGCAATACGGCCACGCTGGATCCCCACGCCAAAGATACGCTGATCTACCTCGGAGACCTCTTTACTCTTGATCGCTATCTTGTCTCACGGGGCACCGATCGACGCAGCAAAGGGAAAAAGCTCCAGGCAGCTCTCAAAATCCATGGTACCTATCACGGCAAGATCGATGGCGCCGTCGGGCCCGGTACCCGCGCGGCTATCGCCGCCTACACCGGCGGTTCTTCCTCTCTTGACTTTGAAAGCGAATATCGTCTCATCGAAAGTGCCAAGAAGAAAAATGACCGAAACATTGAGGACGCCATTGCTTCTCTCAAAGGGCACAGCACCTCACGCCCCATGGGCAACAGCAACCCGCAGGGGAACCAACCGGTAGTATTGCAACCGGCGAACTGACCTGCATTATCAAACCGGTGGATATTTCCCAAACTTTGGAGGCAGGACTTCAGTCCTGCTGACGGGACTGAAGAAGTCCCTGCTCCTGATTGACTACTCACTCTTCCGCTGGATCTGCGCTCCGAGCTTCGCCAATTTACCCTCCAGATCATCGTACCCGCGATCAAGGTGGTAGATCCGCCGTACCTTGGTCACCCCTTTGGCCGCAAGGGCTCCAAGCACCAGGGCAGAGCTGGCACGCAGATCGGTCGCCATCACATCCGCACCGTAGAGTGTTTCGACCCCTTTAACCGCTGCCGTGTTGCCCTTGAGCCAAATGTCAGCTCCGAGGCGGTTGAGCTCACTCACGTGCATGAATCGGTTTTCAAACAGCCGCTCTTCGATGAGGCTCTCCCCCTCGACAATCGTCGCTACCGCCATAAACTGCGCCTGCATATCGGTCGGGAAGCCGGGATATTCAGTTGTGATGATGTTGACCGGGAGGAGCTTCTCAGGTGGGTGGATCGTGATGCTCTCTTCGCCGATGGCAAAGCGGCACCCCATGCTCTCGAGTTTGTCGATCATCGCCTGGATGTGTTCGATGTTGACCTTCTCAAGCGTGATCTGAGAATAGGTAATCGCACCGGCACAGAGATAGGTACCCGCCTCAATCCGGTCAGGGATAATCTCGACGGGCTCTTTCCACTCCAACGTTTTACCTCCCGTACCGTGCACGGTGATCGTCCCGGTACCGATCCCTTCGACAGCGACACCTGCTGCGACAAGCATGTCGCAGAGCTGGACAATCTCCGGTTCGCGGGCAGCGTTGATGATCTCGGTCGTTCCATGCGCCATGGCGGCGGCCATCAGGACGTTTTCGGTACCGCCCACGGTGATCTTGTCGAAGATGATTTTCGCCCCATGCAATCCATCCGGCGCTTCAGCACGGACATACCCCCCTTTGATCTCGATCTTCGCTCCCATCGCTTCAAGAGCTTTGAGGTGCAGATCGATCGGGCGTTGACCGATGGCACATCCACCCGGCAAGCTCACTTCGCACTCACCAAACCGGGTCAGCAGAGGCCCCAATACGAGAATCGATGCCCGCATCTGAGAGACGATTTCATAGACCGCCTTGGTCGAATTCATCGCCCCGTTGTCGATCCGGGCTACGGTACCTTGATGATCGACTTTGCCTCCGAGCATCCCCAACAGTTTGAGCAATGTTCGGATATCCACGACATCCGGAAGATTGGTCAGCGTCAGAGGTTTGTCGCTCAAAATGGTCGCCGCGATGACGGGGAGAGCCGCATTTTTCGCTCCGCTGATGGCGATCGAACCGCTCAGTTTTGTTTGTCCGGTAATTTCTAAATAATCCATACCTGTCCCATATGATAAAGTATGATATTCTACCCAGTCTATGCTTTAATGATATTATCAAATAGGGGCATTTCATATTTTTAGATATGCTTAAACAAAAATAGTGTACTATATTACTTAATATCTTACAGAAAATGCCATTTTATGGAATTCAAGGGTCTTTATGAGCAGTGCGCTGGATAAATTAAAAGCTTTAAATGATAAATTAGAAGCCAAATTATCTGAACAGGAAAAGAACAAAAAGGCTGCTGCGACTCGACGTTCCCGGAAAACATCTTCTGCGAAAAAAGAGGTGGAAACAGTCGCACCTCCCTCATTTGAGGCACTGGGGGAAGACCTTGTAAGGTTTATGAAAGTTGATCCGACCACTGAACCGATACGGGTCGAAAACCTCAAGCGGGTCGCCCAGCTCTACGTCGAACTGACCATCTATCAAAAAGCCCCCGACATCGAACAACTCTTTATCTATAAAGCAATGAATATCAGCGGCATCGGTCTGAAAGAGGACGATTTCGGTGAAATCCGTGAAGGGAAATACGTCCAGGTGATCGCCATTACCTACGAACCGGATAAAAACGGCAAGAAAAAAGCCAAGAATATTTCACTGGGTTATTTTGGTAAGGCGGAAACACTCGAAGAAAAATACAAGAATGAAATCATCGAATTTGTCCTCCGCTGGCGCTACGAAAAAGCATTTCAAAACCTCGAACACTACAAAGATCTTCTCGATCGCGTCCGCCCTTCCTGATCCTTTCCCTTCGGCCATCCCTAACCAAAAAGTGGGTAAAATCTCAGATAAAAAATCAAGGAACCCCCTCCATGCATATTGATATTACCCCTGAAAACCTTCTCATCCAACTCGGTTATCCCGTCAACGACGTTCTGCTGGAACAAATGCAGCACACCCTGGCCTCCACACAGGGTTTTGACAGCTTTTCCAGGCACCTCCTGAGTCTCAAGGATGAGATCGCCCGTTTCGAGGGCTACATCGCCCTCTCCAACTCCCGTGATGTCCTCAAGATCAAAAGCGACGCCACGTATCCCGAAAAGATACACGCCTACAAAGAAGCACTCCAAAAGTGGGCAAACAAATACAAGGTTACCCTCGAACAAGTCGGCGAGACCAATACGTTCTACATTCTCGGTCTCTCCTGATCCGTGCCACTCTCGACGCTCAACCCTGAGCAAAAAACCGCCGCCACTGCCCCGGCAGGTGCCAACCTCATCATCGCCAGTGCCGGTACCGGCAAAACCTCCACCATCGTCGCCCGCATCGCCCATTTACTGGAGCAGGGGATGGCTCCGGAGCGGATCCTGCTGCTGACGTTTACCAACAAGGCTGCCGGGGAGATGACTACACGCCTCGGAGCCTATTTCCCCAAATCCACCATTGACAAGATCGAAGCGGGTACTTTCCATGCCGTCAGCTACCGCTGGCTCAAAGCCCGCACCCCCGGTCTGACCCTCAAACAACCCGGTGAACTCAAAACCCTTTTTCGCAGTATCTATGAAAAACGCCATTTCAAGCGACTCAATCTCCCCATCGAGCCCTTTGCTGCCCCATATCTCTACGACCTCTACAGTCTCTATCAGAATGCTTCCCTCGAGACGTTTGATCGTTGGTTTCTTGAGCGTTACCCCGAACACGAACCCTTAATGGACATTTATCTTGACATGTGCGAAGAGTTTGACCGCACCAAAGCCGAATTTGGGTTTGCCTCATTCAATGACCTGCTGCTGCTGACCAAAGCCTATCTGGCAGAGAACCGGATCGATTTTGGAGAAGTGCTGGTGGATGAGTATCAGGATACCAACACCCTTCAGGGAGCCTTGATCGATGCACTCAAACCTGATTCACTCTTCTGCGTTGGAGATTATGATCAAAGTATTTATGCTTTTAATGGTGCCAACATCGCCAACATCGCTACTTTTACCGAGCGGTATCCCGGTGCGCACGTCTTTACCCTCAAGACCAACTACCGCTCCACCGCCCCCATTCTCTCACTCGCCAACCGTGTTATCGAGCGGAACGAACGAATCTACCCCAAGAAACTCGAAGTAG
>WFSU01000133.1 GCA_015485845.1 Nitratifractor sp.
CTTCCGGCACTGCGCAGCAGGTTTTCCATCGAGAGATACCCGCAGGTGGAGAGACGCTGTGTCAGGGCGATCCGCTTGTCGTGGAGATCGGAGGCCTTCAGACCGCTGTCCTCGCGGACAAAGAGGGAGCAGGTGTATTTGTCCTTCCCTTTTTTATTGACAAACCGGACGATGGGCTGGGCATGAGCTCCCATCTGCTGAAGGGTAACATAGGGGAGGGGACCGAGGAAGGCGACGTCCACCTCTCCGTCTTTGATCTTCTCGAGCAGGGTGGCGTAGTCGGCGTAATAGACCATTTTAAACGTATACCCTGTTGCTTTTTCCAGATAATCGAGTGCGGGTTGATTTTGTTTGAGGATGATTTCCGATTTGACCATCGGCAACGGTGCGAAGCGGATGACCCGTTCCTGAGCAAACAGGGGGATCACCGCGAGGAAGAGAAGCGTGTATTTCCACATACCGAATTCCTTGCGTTGGAGTTATTACCGCAAGTATAACACATCTTTGTTTGTCAACTCTGTCGGGAATCGTACTGGATGAACTTCCCTGAAAAATTTGTCAAAGAAAATGCAAGATACCCTGAAAAGATTACAATAATGCGGCTCATTAAAACTTTTTCACAACTTCTCTCCATAAATTGGTCTTATTTTATGAGAAGTAGGTTATACTTGAAGCCACTACAATACCCAAAGGAGTGAAGTATGAAAAAAGTGATCCTGGCCGCCGGACTGGTCGCCGCAATGAGTGTCTCTGCCGTAGCAGCAGACTACGTCCTCAAGTTCTCACACGTCGTGAGTGAAAACACCCCCAAAGGGCAAGCCGCCCTCTTCTTCGAGAAGCGTCTCGAGGAGCTGAGCAAAGGGAAGATCGATGTACAGGTCTACCCCAACTCGCAGCTCTACAAAGACAAAGCCGTCCTCAAAGCGATCAAGCTCAACTCGGTACAGATGGCGTGCCCGTCGTTCTCCAAATTTGGCAAGTTTGTTCCCCAGCTCGCGCTCTTTGACCTGCCGTTCCTGTTCAAAGACATTGATCAGCTCCACAAAGTGCAGGACAGTGCCGTCGGCCAGAAGCTCAAAGACATGGTCACCGCCAAGGGCTACGTCGCGCTGGACTTCTGGGATAATGCGTTCAAGCAGTTCACTTCATCCAAAAAAGCCCTCATCAAGCCGGAGGATGCCAAAGGACAGAAATTTCGTATCATGAGCTCCAAAGTGCTCGAAGCGCAGTTCAAAGCCGTCGGTGCCAACCCGCAGATGATGCCCTTCTCCGAAGTCTACTCCGCCCTCCAGCAGGGGGTCATCGACGGGCAGGAGAACACCAACTCCAACATTTACACCAAGAAATTCTACGAAGTCTCCAAATACATGACCGTGAGCAACCACGGCTACCTCGGCTACCTCGTCGTCATGAGCAAAAAATTCTGGGATGGACTCCCCAAAGATCTCCAGGCCGATGTCAAGCAGGCGATGAAAGAGGCGACGGCCAAAGAGCGTGAGCTCGCCGTCGAGCTCGACAAATCCCAGTTTGCCAAGATCAAAGAGTACGCCGACAAAACCAAGAAACTTGAAATTACCGTTCTCACACCGGAGCAACGTGCCGCATGGAAAAAAGTCATGAGTACGATCTATCCCAAGTTCTACGATCCGAAAGTAATCGGTAAAGACCTTATCGACGCGGCGCAGAACGTCAAGTAAGGAATCACGGATGAAGCGGATCTTTACCCCCATCGGCAAAACCATCGGCTTCATCAACCAATCCATTGCCGCCTTCGGCATCGCCGCCGGGGTGGCACTGGCGTTTTACAACGTCATCGCCCGGTATGTGTTCAACAGTTCACTCACCTGGGCGTCGGAGTTGACCATTTATTTCTTTTTGTGGAGCACCTTCTTCGGAGCAGCGTACTGTTTCAAAGTGGATGCTCATATCTCCGTCTCGGTCTTGCTCGACAAAGTGCCCCCTGGAGTCGCCAAAGGCTTGATGCTCTTTTCGCACCTTGTGACGCTGGTGTTTCTGAGCGCCGTGTCGTATTACGGTTATCAGTACCTCGTAGCGTTCAGCGATGAAATGTCGATCGACCTTGAGATTCCGATGTGGATTCCCGAATCGGTGATTCCGGTGGCGTTTGCCTTTGCGGCGTACCGGGTGGCGGAAAAGATTGTGTTTATCCTTCGCACTCCGGCGGAGAAAGTGCGCACCCAGAGTGAGGCGGAGATGATCCTCGCTGAGATGGAAGCCTCCGCGCCTGAAGAGCTGCTGCGTGAAGTGGAGAAGCGGACAGGGGGGATGTTGTGAGTGTCGTAGCCCTTTTCAGTCTGTTTGCCCTCCTGCTGCTCATCGGGGCACCGATCGCGATTGCCCTCGGGGCTTCGACGTTTCTCTCTCTGGTGATCTTTACCCCCATTTCGCCCATCGAGATCTCCTCGATGATTTTTGAGAAGATTGACAGTTATTCCCTCATGGCGATCCCGATGTTTATCCTCGCCGGCAGCCTCCTCTCCAAGGGATCGAGTGCCCGGCGGATCATCGATTTTGCCCAGTCGATTGTGGGGCACCTCCCCGGCGGTTTGCCGATGGCGGCGATTTTTGCGAGTATTATCTTTGCGGCCGTGAGTGGCTCGTCCCCGGCGACGGTGGTGGCGATCGGCTCGATCATGTTTGGTGCCATCGAGCAGGCGGGCTACCCCAAACGCTACGCCATCGGCACGGTCTCGACAGCGGGAAGTCTCGGGATCCTCATCCCTCCTTCGATCGTCATGATTGTCTACGGTGTGACGGCCGAAGAGAGTATCGGCAAGTTGTTCATGGCCGGGGTGATCCCCGGGATTATGATCGGGATTTTCATGATGTTGGTCACCTACGTCGGTGCCCGGCGGCTCGGCTTCACGCGTACCGAGCCTGAAGCGTGGGGTGTGCGGCTCAAAAAAATGGGAGAGGCTTCCTGGGCACTCATGACCATCGTCATCGTCATCGGCGGGATCTACGGCGGGATCTTTACCCCGACCGAGGCGGCGGCCGTTGCGGCCGTGTGGGCGTTTTTTGTCTCGATGTTCATTTACCGCGATATCGCCTGGCGCAATCTCTACACCATTTTCCTCGAAGCGGCCAAAACCTCGGCGATGATCATGTTTATCATCGCCAATGCGATGCTTTTCGCCCATTTCCTCACATTGGAAAATGTCCCGCAGATGATCACGCAGGCGCTGACCGATGCCCATGTGGGCCCGATGATGTTTTTGCTGCTGGTGAACATTCTCCTCTTTTTTGCCGGGGATTTCATGGAGCCCAGCGCCATCATCATGATCATGGTACCGCTCCTCCTCCCGGTCGCCCGCTCACTCGGGATCGATCCGATCCATTTCGGAATCATCATGACGATCAACATGGAACTGGGGATGATCACCCCGCCGGTGGGACTCAATCTTTTTGTTACCAGCGGTATCACCGGAGTGAGTCTCAAGGATGTTATTGTCTATTCACTGCCGTGGAGCATGGCGATTCTGGTAGGATTGTTATTGGTAACGTACGTTCCGCAGATTTCATTGTGGTTGCCCAATCTGATGTATGGAGGATGATGCGCTCTTGAGACGCGTCAACATCGTCGGGTAGGTATTTTGGTATCGTCTCGTATGCGCTTTTTGTTTCTCTTGCTCCTTCTGTCCCTTTCTCTCTCAGCTGAGTCCATTCATTGGTGGGGGTCGTATGACCAAGCTCTTCATTCCGCCCAAAAGATAGGCAAGCCGATGATGGTGTTGGCGGTCGAGCCGCAGTGTCCCCGGTGCAATGCCCTTATCCGGGGGGTGCTGAGCGCGCCGGAAGTGGTGCACCGTGTCAACCGCCGTTTTGTCAGCGTCATCGTCACACACGATCGTTGGCGGCACTACCCCAGTGAGCTTTACTTCACCACACATTTCCCGACCCTTTTCTGGGTCGATCCCCGGGATGAGCGGATGGTGCGCCCTCCGCTCTATGGTTACACCGATCGCACCGAGCGCTTGGTCAAAAAAGTACTGGGGCTCTGACGCACATGCCCACCTCTCAACCCATCCATCCCACCGTTCTCATCACCGGCAGCAGCAGCGGAATGGGATATGCTACCGCCTGCTATCTTCACGCGCAAGGGTACCGAGTCTATGCCGGTACTCGCACTCCGAAAAAGCTAACTTCCATTGCCTCAGATACCCTCACCCCTCTGTATCTCGACGTGACCGATGCTGCGAGTATCGCCGAAGCATTGGAAGGGTGCGACCCGATCGATGTTCTGATCAACAATGCCGGCTACGGGCTGGTGAGCACGATCGAAGAGATGGACGAGGGACAGATGCATGCGCAGTTTGATGTCAACGTCTTCGGAGCGCTCCGGGTCGCACAGGCGGTGATCCCGCAGATGCGGCTCCGTCGCAGCGGGGTGATTGTCAACATCAGCTCCTTTCTCGGCAAGGTGGGTTTGCCGCTGCTGACGCTTTACAATGCCAGCAAATATGCTCTTGAAGGGGTGACCGATTCGCTCCGGCATGAGCTCCATCCCTTTGGTATCCGGGTGCATTCGGTGATGCCGGGGTTTTTCGATACGGAGTTTGCCCGGGACAATCTCGTCCTCAACCCCCGAACCTTTGCCAAGGATTCTCCGTATCGGGAGACGGTGGAGACGTTGGCACCTACGATTGTCGATCAAATTAACGGCGGCAATGACCCCGAGGAAGTAGCCGAGCTGATCTACCGAATCCTCGAGGACGATACCTTCCCGGCGCGAGTGACGGCCGGAGACAAGGCCGTCCGGTTTATCCCGATGCGCCGGGAACTGAGCGATGAGGACTTCGAGCGGCGGGTGCGGGAGTATTACGGACTGGAGGAGGGGTGATGGAGAGTTTTTTCTTCGGAGCCGATCTGGCACGGTGCCGGGAGAGTATGCTCGCCTCCGGGCTCCATCGGGTCGATGTCTCCAACGGTCTGGTGTACCTCGATACCCTCTCACCTGCCGATTCAACGCTTCCGATGTACTATTACGATCGAATGGCGATCCTGATCTTCGTCCGGTCGGGGTCGGTGCGGTTCGCACAGAAAGATCAGGTGCTCAGCCGCATCGAGGCGGGTCAGATCGGTCTGCTGACCTCCCGACGTCAAAACTGGGAGATGCATCTGGAGGGGATGGAGGGGTTTTTCCTCTTTGTCGCAGACTTTTTCCTCAAGCGTTATCTCCGTCTCGGAGAAGAGGGGGCGATCGAGCGGCTCTACGGCTGGATGGAATCCCAGGGGACGCTCCACTCCGTCGGCGTAGAACCCCTCGATGCCCTGAGCCTCTATCTGATCGACAAGATTACCGACAGTTCCGAAGGTTCGATGCGCTCACTCAGAGGCGAACATCGGGTGGTGGAGCTGATGTTGCACCGGCTGGGGCGGCTGGAACTTCTCCCCACCGAGAAGGCAACCGAACTCTCCGACATCGCCGACCGGGCACGGAAAATCCTCGAGAAAGAATTCGCCGATCCCCCGATCATCGAGACACTCGCCCACCGCTGCGCCACCAATGCCAGCAAACTCAAAAAAGCCTTCAAGCACACCTACAAAACCACGATCTACGGCTACATCCAGCATCTGCGCATGGAAGAAGCCAGCATCCTCCTTCGCGAGGAGCGCCTCAGCATCGGTGAAGTGGCTAGCCGAGTCGGGTACCGCCATCAAGGCCATTTCAGCCGGTTGTTTCATGCAGCTTATGGGATTTATCCTCGGGAGTTGAAATAAACCCATTCCTGATAAGAAAAAAAACCGTTTGTGATAAAAATACCTTGACCCGATCATGCTGTTTTGACTACAATAGTTTTATACTTTTCTGAAAAGGGTTTATGATGCGGGCATTTTTCTTCCATCCACTTGTTCAGGCTACTCTATGGGTTTCTTTGCTGGCAGGTTTGCCTCTTATCATGCCGGAGAAACCGATGCGGCATTACAGTGACACGGCGTTGCGCCATCTGGCGCTGGACTCGGGACTGGCATCGGTGCCGACGACGTATGAAGGGTTGCTCAAGGCGGTGGACAACCCGGACAATCCCATGACGCGCGAGAAGATCGCTCTGGGAAAACAGCTTTTCTTCGACACCCGCCTCTCCCGTGACAAGACCCTCAACTGTGCCTCCTGCCACATTCTCACCGAAGGGGGTGATGATAACCGCCCCACGGCGATCGGTTACCACGGTCGTGCCAATCCATATCATCTCAACTCTCCTACCGTCCTTAACGCTGCTCTAGCTAAATCCCAATTTTGGAATGGAAGAGCTAAAGATGTGGAGGAGCAGGCCGGAGGGCCGGTGCAGGCGCCTTTTGAGATGAACATGACCCCGGCGGAGGTGGAGAAGCGGCTCAATGCCGATGCCGGTCTCCGGCAGAAGTTTGGTCAGGTTTTCGGGGATGCCAATATTACATTTACCCATGTCCGGCAGGCGATTGGAGCGTATGAGCGGACGCTGCTGACGCGCGGGGCGTTTGATGCGTTTCTCGATGGCAATGACACGGCGATCAGTCCCAAAGCCAAGCGGGGTCTGACCCTCTTCATCGACAAGGGCTGCAAGGGATGCCACGTCGGGATGAGCGTGGGAGGTCAGAGCATCCAGCACTTCCCGGTACGCCGATACTGGGCGGAGTATATCGGGCTTATCCTCTCCCCCGATCCCAGGCTCAAAGACAGCCCCTTCCCCTTCCCAAACACCGGTGGTTTTCTCGGGCGCTTTGGTCAGCAGGACTTCCGCGTCCCCATCCTGCGCAACATCACCCGCACCGCCCCCTATTTTCACAACGGCAACGAGAAGAAACTCGAAGAGGTCGTGAGGATTATGAGTAAGTACCAGATCGGGGATGAGTTCACCCCTAAACAGATCGATGAAGTAGTGGCCTTTCTCAAGACGCTGGAGGGGAAGATCGTCCGGTATTGAACAAAAATATGACAATTTGACATAAAAAGGATGTATTAGGAAGAATTACACTATCATTGTGCACATAAAAAGCAATAAGGAAAACGAACGTGTCTATAGAGCAAATGCCGGAAACCATCAGAGAGCATTACGAAGTACACGAATGGAAACATGTACTTGCTATTTTGAGTCAAGATTTTCCCCAAGAGTGGAATGATCTTGTGGCGGTTCTGAACTCTTTTCGATTGAAACGGAGCGATATTGTCACCCCCGGCGGCAGGAAGTCCCCAATAGCGTCTTTTTTTGATTCGTTTCTGTATGAACGTGGCTGGGAGGAAAAGCATTTTGATACATCTATCATTATTGATGAGGCGCGTTATGATTCTCCAACCCATAAAATCGATTGCTACAAAAACAAAATAGCGGTTGAAATAGAATGGAACAACAAAGATCCTTTTTTCGATCGTGATTTGAACAATTTTCGACTTCTTTTTGATCTGAGGGCGGTCAGTGTCGGAGTGATCATCACTCGCTCTGATGGGTTGCAGTCGATTTTTGACCGTTTAGGAAAAGGGTCATCTTATGGAGCATCCACAACCCATATGAGCAAGCTGTTGCCTCGAATTGAAGGGGGAGGCGGCGGCGGATGCCCGTTACTGGTAATTGGTCTAACAGAAAAAATTTATGTGGAGGATTAATATGGATACTAATGCACTGTTTCTACAACAACTGAGCGGAAAAAAATTTCATACGGTATTGGCTGATCCCCCCTGGCAATTTCAAAATCGTACCGGAAAAATGGCTCCGGAACATAAACGTCTCAATCGCTATCCTACGATGGATCTTGAAGCCATTAAAAATTTGCCGGTACAAGAGGTATTGGAAGATACAGCACATTTGTATCTCTGGGTACCCAATGCTCTGTTGGCAGATGGATTGGAAGTAATGAAAGCATGGGGATTTACTTACAAAACCAATCTTATCTGGTATAAAGTTCGTAAAGACGGTGGGCCGGATCGAAGAGGGGTCGGGTTTTATTTTCGTAATGTCACGGAAATGGTTCTTTTTGGGGTGCGGGGCAAAAATGCTCGAACATTGCCTCCTGGTCGATCGCAGGAGAATATTATCGTTTCACGCAAACGGGAGCATTCCCGCAAGCCGGATGAACAGTATCAGTTGATAGAGTCCTGTTCTCCTGGTCCATTTTTGGAAATTTTTGCCCGTGGGTCACGTGAGCAGTGGACGGTTTGGGGCAATCAGGCTGAAGAATATACCCCTACATGGGAGACATACAAAAATCATTCGCAGTCTCACGATATGAAACAAAAGGTAGTTAATTTGTAAACTATGAAACTTTTTTTATTGGTTGTAGTCCTAATGCTTTTAGGCGGCAGTCCCGCGATGCATGCCCGTGAATTTGCAGCCGAGGGGAGCGATCTGCTGATGGGGGTCGGGGCGACGCAGATCGCCCGAGCCGGGGCGGTAGTGGCGGCCGAGAACGGTGTCTATTCGCTCTATTGGAACCCGGCGGGTTTGGCCGATCTGGAGCATAATGCTATCGCCATAACCGGGCAGTTTCACCGCTCACTGGCACACGTGGGCTTTCTCGGGGCAGCGTTTGTCCTCCCGACTGATGCGCGATGGGGGGTGCACAGTGTGCTGGGGTTTTCGTATTTGCCCCGGGCACACTTCACGGCTAAGGGGAAATTCAAAGACAACGAGATGGAGACGCTGTTTGTTCAGGTGGCACTGCCGGGGTTGCCGGGAGGGTTTGACGGGGCTCTCCGCTCAAAGACCAACGACTACCGGATCGGTCTCGGGCTGCGATGGGATCGCCTGCCAAATCTGAGTGTCGGAGCCTCGGTGGGGCGGGTGCGATGCCATACGGTCTTTACCGGGTATCGCCCCCGGTCGGTGGGTCGGGTCTCTGCGGACATTACAGCCAGAGCGACCTCCATTGATCTGGGTGCCAAGTACCGTCTCAATGACGATCTGACGTTTGGCATTACCCTCAAACATCTTCATTCGGATCTCACTTCCCGCGTCGTGATCACCGAAGGGGGTGTCCCCAAAGCCCACACCAGCCTCACGCCATTTATCAAGGATTTGACGGTGGGACTGGACTACCGCTATTCACCGAAATGGGAATTCGGGCTGGTGTATCAGACGCTTTTCGGTCAGTACGGCAACGATCCATTCGACATCAAACTGCTGCGTGCCAGTGCCACCTGGCATGGCACCTCCCTCGACTACCACGTCGGACTGATTGCCCCGATCACCATGCAAACTGATGTGATTAAAGACTTCAAACTCCCCGCGCCGGCGATGCCCACGTTTGGCGTCAGCTACGAGACCGGACACTGGACATTGGGTGCGACGATGTACATCCACCCCATCATGAGCCTGACGACCCGAAAGATCACCCCAGCCATGGATGTGTCGGTGGGGTATCGGTTCTGAGGAACACGTAGGGTTGGCTTCAGCCGATCACCCTCGCTTCAATCAAACCTCTTTGTGCCTCCACCCCTGCGTTACCCCAAACATCACCCCGATCACCCCGAGCCCGATCAGGGCGATTCCCACCGCCATATCTTC
>WFSU01000134.1 GCA_015485845.1 Nitratifractor sp.
CTTGATCGCATCGCCAAATATCATCTCACACGTCGGCTCCGCCACGACACAATAATCCGGCAACAATCCACTCGTTTTGAGATGGGCAAGCATGATTTGCGTCCCATACGTCGCTTCCCCCTCTTCATCTGAAGTCAACAGAAGCGAGAGCCGCCCGGGAAATGTTTTGACTTCTCGAAGCACGGCAAGGGCAGCGGCCACCCCGCTCTTCATATCCTGTGCCCCACGGGCGTACAGGTTCCCCTCTTCGATCCGGGGGACAAACGGATCACTCTCCCACCCATCTCCCGGCGGTACCACATCGACGTGCCCGGCGAAGCAGAGGTGATCCCCCTCGCCAAATTTCCGCGTCAAAAAGAGGTTTTTGACCCCACCTTCGTTGACATACATTGCTTCAAACTCAGGCAAATATGCCTCGATCCATACCATCAACCCTGCATCATCCGGGGTAATGGACTCAGCGGAGAGCAAACGGATCAACACATCCACAACATGTATAGGTTTAGACACCACGTGCTCCTTCCATCCCCGACTCGACCGCGCCATGGTAGGTGACGATACCCCCGACGTGATCGACGATGTTGTCCATCCCCAGATGCTCGTGAAGAATCTGCTGCACTTGCCCCGTACGGTTGGACGTCCGACACGTCAGCACAATCGGACGATCCCCAAACCGATCGGTGAGGAGCCCTGCCCACGCCTGAAGCTGGGTCGTCGGAAGCAGGTAATCAACTCCCACGATGTGCCGCTCTTTGTATTCGTACGGCTCACGTATGTCAATCAGGACGAAGTCCACCTCACCGTTTTTTCGGGACTCAAGTAGTATTTCCAACGTTTCTGAATTGATCTTTTCCTGAGCAAGAAGTGCTGCATTTGTACTCATGTTTTATCTCTTTTTGACTATAATATCCCGATATTTTAACACAACAAGCCATAAGGGATGCCCCGTGCAAATTGATCATGATGTCCTCAGCAAACTTGAAAAACTCTCCCACCTCCGCATCGATGAGAGCAAGCAGGAAGCGGTCATCGGCCAACTTTCCGACATCGTCGCCTACGTCGAAAACCTCGGTGAGCTGGAAACCGATCATCTCGATGCTGCCTTTTCCACTCTGACCGGTGGAACCCCCTTACGTCAAGACACACCCAGTGGCGACCCTTCGATCCCCACTTCTATCCTCGAACATGCCCCCCGACACGCCGACGACTTCTTCATCGTCCCGGCCATTATCGACTAATTCAGGAGCCCTCATGTCCACCAATAACATCAAAAAACTCCTCCAGAGCATCGTCGCGCACGGTGCTTCCGACCTCCACCTCGTCAGCCGCAGCGAACCCCAACTGCGTCTGGATGGCAAGCTCAAGCCGATCAACCTCCCCAAGCTCACGGGGATGGATATCGAAGAGATGTGCTATTCCCTCCTGACCGAGAAGCAGAAACTGGCGTTTGAAGAACACAACGAGCTCGACTTTGCCCTCGAGCTCGAAGGGATCGGCCGTTTCCGTGCCAACTTTTACCGGACGCTCGGCGACATGGCGGCGGCCTTTCGTGTGATCCCCATCGACATCCCTTCCCTCGATGACCTTGGTGCGCCGGAAGTGTACAAAAGACTCATCCAGCGTGAAAAAGGGCTCATCCTCGTCACCGGGCCGACCGGTTCGGGTAAATCAACTACCCTTGCTGCCATGATCAATGAGATCAACATGACCGAAGCCAAACACGTTATCACCGTTGAAGATCCGGTGGAATTCGTCCACCAGAACAAAAAATGTATCTTCTCCCACCGGGGCATCGGTGATGACACGTCCACCTTTGCCACCGCCCTCAAGTACGCCATGCGCCAGGATCCCGACATCATCCTCGTCGGGGAGATGCGGGACAAAGAGACCATCGCCGCCGCCCTGACCGCTGCGGAGACCGGTCACCTCGTCTTTGGTACTCTCCACACCAACTCGGCTCCGGGTACGATCAACCGTATCATCGATGTGTTCGGAGGGGACGAACAGCCGCAGGTGCGTGCCATGCTCTCCAGCTCCCTCGTCTCCGTCATTGCCCAGGCGCTCCTCCCCAAAGTGGGCGGCGGACGACTGGCCACCTCCGAGATCCTCGTCACCAACCACGCCATCGCCAACCTCATCCGGGAAGACAAAGTCCACCAGATTTACTCCTCCATGCAGTTGGGACAGGGCGACAGCGGGATGCAGACCCAGACACAGGCTCTGGTCAAACTCGTCCAAAACGGTCTCGTCAGCCGCGACACGGCCATGCAGTACGCCAACAAGCCCGACGAACTGCGTGGTCTGGTCTAAGGTGTGAATATGATCGATATTGTCCTGATCGTTTTGATCCTCCTCCTCTCGCTCAAAGGGTATTTCAACGGCTTCATTCGTGAATTGGTCGGCTTCGTCGGCCTGATCGGTGGGATTTTCGTCGCTTCCCGTGCCGCCGAACCAGTCGGGAAAATCCTCCATGATGCAATCCAGATGGGTAACATAGGGTTGATGAAGTTGTTGGCATTTCTCCTCGTACTCGGGGTGATCTGGGGCGGCAGCTCCTTCGTCGCCACGATCTTCACCTCTCTCAAAGCCGCCCCCCACTCCACCCTCTCCCGCGTACTCGGTATGGGGGTCGGCGGGCTCAAATATTTTCTGATCTTTTCCCTGATCAGTGCCAGCTTGCTCGGCAATGCCCTGGTGCGGGATAATTTTGCTTCTCAGCTCCACTCCAGCCGACTCCTCCCCACGTTCAGCCGCGTAGGTGCCTCCCTGATCAACCTCGCCCCTTTTAGTCTTACAAACGGGGAAAAGTCCCACAAAAAACAAGGGGGGAAACATGGTTGAGTACCCCTTTCTCCTCGACGAATTCACCCTCCTGCTCAAGAAAAACGGGCTCAAATTTACCCGTCAGCGTGAAGCGATCCTCAAAGCGCTCTACGAGCACGACGGCCATTTCTCCCCCGAAGAGATTCACCGTTTTGTCAGCGAAGCAAACGACGACCTCAACATCGGAATCGCCACCATCTACCGCACCCTCACCCTCCTCGAAGATGCCGGGCTGGCCGAATCGATCTCATTTGGCAAAGACGGCAAAAAGTATGAAATCGGACTCAAAAAACACCACGACCACCTCATCTGCACCGCCTGCGGCACCATCGTCGAATTTTCCGATGACGTGATCGAAGCCCGACAGGAGGCGATCGCCGAGAAGTACCATTTCCAGATGACCGATCACACCATGAAAATCGTCGGCCTCTGTGCCGACTGCCAAACCAAACACTAATCCCCATCCAAGGAACACCACCCATGCTCAACAACCTCTACGTCCAAGAACGGATCAAAAAGGCCGAAGCCCTCCGAGAAGCCGGCCACAACCCCTACCCCGCCAACATCACCAAAGGGATCACCTCTGCTGAATTCATCACCCGTTTTGCTGAGGCGGCTCAGTCAGCCGATGATGTCAATCCCGAAACCGCCCCCCACGTCACCCTCACCGGGCGGATTCGCTTCGTCCGTATCATGGGCAAGGCGGCCTTCGCCAAGATCGAGGACAGCGAAGGGCTCGTCCAGATCTACTACACCCGCGACGACCTGCCTGAAGGGTACTACAACACCGTCGTCAAAAAGCTCTTCGAAGTGGGCGACATCATCGAGGCAACGGGGTATCCCTTTATCACCCAGACCGGGGAGCTGACGCTGCATTGTACCGATCTGCGGATCGTCTCCAAGGCGATCATGCCCCTCCCGGAAAAATTCCACGGCTTGACCGACCAGGAGATCCGCTACCGCCAGCGCTATCTCGACATGATCATGAACCCCGAGGTCAAACGTACCTTTGAGCTGCGCTCCCGGATCGTCTCACTCATCCGCCGCTTCTTCGAAGATCACGGCTTCCTCGAAGTCGAGACCCCCATGATGCACCCCATCCCCGGCGGCGCCAATGCCAAGCCCTTCATCACCCACTTCAACGCTCTCGGCGTCGATCGCTACCTGCGCATCGCCCCGGAGCTCTACCTCAAGCGCCTCATCGTCGGCGGGATGGAAGCGGTCTTCGAGATCAACCGCAACTTCCGCAACGAAGGGATGGACGCGACCCACAACCCCGAGTTTACCTCAATCGAGTTCTACTGGGCATGGCACAATTACCACGATCTGATGGCACTGACTGAAGCGCTCTTCATTCACCTGCTCGACAGCCTCGACATGGGGCGGACGATCACCTACGGCGACCTGAAGATCGACTGCACGGTTCCCTTTGCCAAAGTCCCCTTCGTCGAGGCGCTGACCACCATCGGCGGCGTTCCGGCTGATGTCGCTGCTGATCGTGAAAAAGGGCTGGCCTACCTCAAAGAGCACGGCATCGAGGCTGATCCCAACCTCACACTGGGCTACGTTCAGGCTGAGCTGTTTGATGCTTTTGTTGAAGAGAAGCTGATCAACCCCACCTTCATCATCGACTACCCCATCGACATCTCTCCGCTGTCGCGCCGCAGCGACGAAGACCCTCAGATCGCCGAGCGCTTCGAGCTCTTCATGGCCGGAAAAGAACTCGCCAACGGCTTCAACGAGCTCAATGACCCCCTCGACCAACACGAGCGCTTCAAGGCACAAGTCGAGACCAAAGAGGTCACCGGAGACGACGAAGCGATGCACATGGACACCGACTTCGTCCGGGCTCTGGGCTACGGCATGACCCCCACCGCCGGAGAGGGGATCGGCATCGACCGCCTCGTGATGATGCTCACCAACCACCACGCCATCCGCGATGTGCTTCTCTTCCCGGCCATGAAACCGGAGACCGAAAAACCGCAAGCCACCCAGCCGGAAAACGCCTGCAAAAAATGTGGCAACACCAACCCCGAAGAACTCAAACCCGCCAAAAAAGGCAAGGGATACTTCTGTATCGATGCGGCTGCTTGTAAGGCACGGCAGCAGGAGAAATAGGCGCATATCCCCCCCTTCTCGTTCCCACGCTCCCGCGTGGGAACGCATATACAACGATAACCAAGCCATTGCATCTCTATCTCCAGTCATACCCTCGTATGCATTCCGACCGAGACGGTCGGAATGAGGGAAACTTTTCTCGCTTCACAAAATATGCTATAATCGCCCCAGAAGTATTCAGGAGAGACCTATGCAACTCAACATACAAATCAGCGATGTGCGTTTAGAACAGGAACTTAGCGACTATATCGCACGGAAGCAGGTGCAAGCCAGCGATCTCCTCACCGATCTCCTGAAGCAGTTTCTGCGTAAAGAGTCCAATCGACTCTCCTACCCCGTCCGCGACCCGGATCAAAACGCTACGACGCTGGACTATGGGATCGAAGAAGATCCCGAGTACAGACCTTTTCAAGATGTCGAGGATGTCAAACGTTTTTCGATGGAGTTGAGAGAACATGCCTGGCGATAAGATATTCGTCGATACGTGCGTCGTCATCGAGTGTCTCAAAGGCAACCTCACTCTCGATAAGCCCAACGCATACCTCAACCATATTGTCCTGATGGAACTCTTCGTCGGTGCAAAAAACAAGCAGGATCTCCATGAAATCAAGGCAAAATTGCAGGGTTTCAAACTCCTGAAAGTCGATCACGAGATCATGGTACTTGCCACACAGATCATCGAACGTTACGCCCTCTCACACGGAGCCAAAATTCAAGATGCAATTATCGCTGCCACATGCCTCATAAACAATCTTCCTCTTTCGACATACAATGTCCGAGATTTTCGTTACATTCCTAATCTACAGATCATGGCATGACAGCAGGAGCAATAAGCTAACTTCCATCGCATTTGCCTAAACGGGGACGCGACTTCAGTCGCGTTTTTCCTCAAACTCTGCTTCTCTCAATATGGACAAAGGAAACCGGGGCAGGGACTTCAGTCCCGTCCCATACGCTCCATAGGATCATGCCATCTTAACGGGGCTAAAGCCCCTACTCCTTGATGCCCCGCATCTCCCGATTATGGACAAAAAAATATGGTATAATTCTCCAAAGGAGTTTTCTCATGAGTATCCGTTTAGAAATCGACAATCCCAATGCCTTTGAGGAGCAGTTGATCGCGTTTGTCCAAAAGCAAAAAAGCCATTTCCAGAATGTAACGGCCGATGCACTGAGTCGTTTCTTGACGGCGTTTCAAATCCAACAAAAAAACATGGACATTGAGCATCTTCCTTCCTCTGTTGATCGCTATATCGGCATTGTCAGCGAAGAGGAGATCGATCATGACCCCAAACGAAGCAGAGAGGATTATCTCAAGAAGAAATACGCATGAAGGTTTTCGTCGATACCAATATTTTCATCGATGATTTTGAAGATGCACTTCAAGCGGCGATGGCACTGCAAAACAACTGTGATTTCATCATCACACGCAACGTAGATGATTTTAAAAATGTTACCTCAATCCCAGTGCTTGAGCCAAAAGAGTTTTTGGACTTTATCCGATAGTATTCCACCAAACGGGGGACACGGTTTCAGTCGCGTTTTGCTTATCCAAAATCTTGACGGGAAAACCGGAGCAGGGACTTCAGTCCCGTCCATACGATTCCATAGAATCATACTATCTTAACGTGGCTAAACCCCCTGCTCCTTGATTGTTGAAACCTTCGAATACACATCTTTTCTCAGATGCTATCCAATGGACTGATCACCCGCCCCTTGTTCATCTCCGCCACGACATGCGTGTAGATCATCGTGGTTTCCACCGATTTGTGACCGAGTAACTCCTGAATGCTCCTAAGATCAATGCCGCTTTGCAAAAGGTGTGTCGCGTAAGAATGTCTAAAAATATGTGAGCTGACACGCTTATGAATCTGTGCTTTTTGTGCGGCTTGCTTAATGTTTCGTCCCAACGTTTTTTCGTGTACGTGATGCCGTCTTATTGTCTCGCTCCTTGGGTCTTTTGAGATGTTTC